>JAJZEY010000569.1 GCA_021805585.1 Planctomycetota bacterium | reverse complement strand
GAACGCCGTCAATGCGGTAGCGCATTTTATATTCTTCTTCGAACGGTTCGAAGTGAATGTCCGAAGCGCGTTCCTTGATCGCCTGCATAAGCACCGTGTTGAGCAATCGCTTGACTGGATTTGATTCGGCAAGGTCCTTGAGGGTTTCCAGATCGATGGAATCGCCGCGGTTTTCCAACTCTTTAAGCGTTGCATCCGACCCGACTTCACTCATCAGATCCGCAAGTGATTCCTGCTTCGAGTCGTAATAGCGGGCCATGAGCTTGGCCAGAGAATCCGGATCCGCAATGCAGGTGACGACCTTAAAGCCCATGAGGGTTTGCAGGTCGTCGACCACGCGAAAATTATCCGGTGAATCCAGCGCAATGGTAAGCGTGTTGGATTTGGCATCATATCCGGTGGGTACCACCCGATAAACCGAGGCCATTTGCGCCGGAATCAGTTTAATGACTTCAGGCGGAATATCACGGCTGGTCAGATCCACCACTTCAAAACCGCGTTGTGCTGCCAGCGCAAAATTCAGATCGCGCGTGGTGATCAGCCCCAATTCCACCAGCACCTGCCCGATCGGCGTGTTAATACGTTTGGCTTTTTGCTGCTGCTGAATCGCCAGCGCCTGATGCACCTGCTCGCGGGTCAGCTTGCCCATTTTGATCAGGACACGACCCAGCGGGCGATCCTTCAATTGATCCACCGGCGGCATCTTGAACGGTCCGCCACCGGCCGAACCGGACGCGCCGGGCGCGGGTTTAGCCGGTGGCTTTATCAGTGCGCCGGGTGAATTTGCTGTGGGTAGATCTGCCATGATTTCTCCTGCGGGTTATTCAGCCGGCCAAAAGGCCCGAAACCAGAACCACCCATACTCCTGTCAAACCAGGCCGGACGGGCCACCGCCGACTTGGCGACAATCTTTATTCCGGCGACCGTTTCCGCGGTACGCCCGTCTTGCCGCTTACATGCCGCTTACTTGCCGCCCTTTACCGGTGGCGAATTATCGGCTTCCGTATCCGGCCGGTTCATTTTCGCGCCCATGCGATCGGCCAGGTCAGCCGGATGCCGGGCTTTGTCAATGGCATCCTCGGCGGTTATTCGACCGGACTTATAAATGTCCAGCAGATGGTCGTCCAGCAATTGCATTCCGAACTTTTTACCGGTCTGAATGGCTGAATCAATGCGGAACGTTTTATTTTCACGAATCAGGTTCGCGATAGCCGGCGTAATAACCAGAAATTCGTACGCCGCCACCACACCCGGTGTATCGCAGCGCGGCAACAAAGCCTGGCTTAGCACCGCCAGCAGCGTGGTCGAAAGCTGAACACGAATCTGTTCCTGCTGCGTAACCGGGAACGCGTCAATCACGCGGTTGATGGTGCTGGCCGCACCGGAAGTATGCAGCGTTCCGAAAACCAGGTGACCCGTTTCGGCGGAGGTAATGGCCGAACTGATTGTTTCCAGGTCGCGCATTTCGCCGACCAGAATCACATCCGGGTCCTGCCGCAGCACGCGCCGCAAGGATTCGGAAAAGGTTGTCACGTCGCTGCCATGACCCACTTCACGTTGCGTGATCATGCTTTTTTTGTGCTCATGATAATATTCAACGGGGTCTTCGACGGTTTGAATATGCCGATCAAAATTTTCATTAATGTAGTTAATCATGGCCGCAAGTGTGGTGGTTTTACCCGACCCGGTCGGGCCGGTCACCAGAAACAGGCCGCGCGGTCGGCGGCACAATTCTTCGCAAATCGGCGGCAGGCCAATATCGGACAAGGACATGAGCTTGTACGGAATTTTACGCAACACGATGGAAATGTTGCCTTTTTGCCGGAATGCCGCCACACGGAAGCGAGCCTTGGCCGATCCGTCGGCGGTGGCAAATGCGAAGCCAAAGTCGGTACTGCCGCTTTCCTGCAATTCCTGCTGGCCGCGTTCAGGCGTAATTGCCTTCATCAGAGCCATGGTGTCATCTGGTTCCAAAACTTTTGTTTGCAGGTCGCGCAGATGACCATTGAGCCGCAAAACGGGCGGCCGCCCGACGTGCAAATGCAGATCGGATGCGTTCTTCTTGATCGCGGTTTCCAGGAGCCGGTCTATCAGGATGGTTGACATTGTTAAATCACCATGGCAAAAAGATCATCATTTATTCGGATTTCAACGCGAAATCCGGGCCGTCAGGCATCGGCCATAATTCCCTCGGCCTGCGTCACGCGGGCCACCTCCCGGGGCGTCGTCACACCGTTAAGGATTTTAATTTTCGCATCGTCAAGCAGCGACTTCATGCCGGCGGCCCGGGCAACTTTGCGAATTTGCGTGGAGCTGGCCCGGTTAAAGGCCATTTCCCGAATTTCCGTGGTCATCATCATCATTTCAAATATACCAAGTCGGCCGCGGAAACCGCTGTTGTTGCAGGTGGGGCAGCCGCCCGCGCGGTACAGGGTTTTGCTGGCCAGTTCCTGGTCGGTAAATCCCAGCAACTGCAGCAGACGGCGGTCCGGTTCAGGGTCCGGCTGCTTGCACTGGTCGCACAGCGTTCGCACCAGCCGCTGTGCCAGAACCGCCTGAATGGATGACGCCACCAGAAACGGTTTAATTCCCATGTCCACCAGACGGGTAATCGCCGAGGGAGCGTCATTCGTGTGCAAGGTGCTGAAGACCAGGTGACCGGTAAGGGCGGCCTGTACGGCCACTTCCGCGACTTCCCGATCACGAATTTCACCGACGAGAATAATATTCGGTGCCTGCCGCAACATAGACCGGAGAATTTTTGCGAAAGAAAGTCCGATGTTTTCGCGCACCTGACACTGGTTAATGCCCGCGAAATTATATTCCACCGGGTCTTCGGCGGTAATAATTTTCCGGTCCGCGGTGTTCAGTTCCGCCAGCGCTCCATAAAGCGTGGTGGTTTTGCCCGAACCGGTCGGGCCGGTTACCAGAAAAATTCCGTTTGGACGGGCAATGATCTTTTTAAAACGCTGGTAGTCGTCGTCTTCAAAACCCATGCGCTGAATACCGATTTTCACGTTGTCCGGCCGCAGAATACGCAACACCATCGATTCGCCGTGGTAGGCGGGAAGTGAACTGACGCGGAAGTCGATATTGGCACCGTCGACCGACATTTTAATGCGTCCGTCCTGCGGCAGCCGGCGTTCGGCAATGTCCATTCCGGCCATGATTTTCAGACGCGCAATGACGGAATTCTGCATTTTTTTATTCAGATTGTCCCGTTCCGCGCAAACGCCGTCCACGCGGTAGCGTACCCGCATGCGGTCTTTCATTGGCTCAATGTGAATATCGCTGGCGCGTGCTTTGCACGCTTCGGTGACAATGGCGGAAACCAGGCGGATAATAGGGGCTTCATCGCCTTCTTTGTCTTTCTGAAGTGCAACATCGATGCTTTGACCGCGGTCCAGACTCATCTGCCGGACCATATCGTCGATTGATTTCTGTTCCGCGGCAAACATGCGGTCGATATGGCGCTTTATTTCGCTTTTGACGGCCAGACAGGTTTCCAGGGGCTTGTTCAGCCGGAAACGCAACGCTTCAAGGGTTTCCAGATCATTAGGGTCCGCAATTACAATACGGAGTTTTCCGTTTTCCTCGCCGAGCGGCAAAACCTGATGACGTTTGATTACATCGGCCGGCAGCAGGCGAAAGTCGCTGGCCTGCATAAAGTTTTTATTAAGGTCTATATATTCCATGTCATATTGAATGGCCATGGCTTTGGTGACATCTTCTTCGGATACCAGGTTTGTTTCCACCAGCACCTGTTCAATCTGGCGGTTCAGTTTTCGTGCTTCGGTCTGCGCTTTTTCCGCGTTCGCCGGCTTCAGGGCACCCATTTCAACTAGAATTTCGGTAATCTCTTTGCGTTTACGCGCCATGAAACTCACCCAGACTTTCCCAGGGCACAGCCCTGTACTCACGCACGCCGTTGGGGCCAATCGCCCCAGTCTGACCGATTCAACGGATAATCCAGCACCGTTGAAGCCTCCGCCATTCCCCGTCCACCGGCGCTGCTAACCGGCCGAAAAAATGAAGTGCGGGGTTTCGGACACCAGTTATGGAATGCGGGCATATCCGCCTTTGCCGGAACATGTCCGCGGGAATCCGCAATATCCGCGGTTCATTCCATCGGATTTCACCGCCGGCTTGCCCTGCTTCTTCCATTTTTTCCGCGTCACCCGGCAATTTCCGATTTCTTGATTTTTTCGCCGAGTCGCCGCGCTTCCCGCAGCGCGGATTCGAGCCGCGTATGTTAAGCGCAACAGTCCGAATCGGTCAAGCCAAAATTCCCGGACGCGGCCAAACGGGCCTTCTGAATCACACATTTCCGGGAAGACCACACGGAAATCGTTCCAGTCCGGCGAAAACGTTGTCCAAATTTCGCGGGGACTGTTTCCCCGGTCACCCGTCCACAATTTTCCAACAGCCCGAACCGGCCATTGCAACATAAACCAGCCGCATTGTTACGCAATTAACCGGCTTACGCGTTACCTCCTATTTTAGCCATATGCAGCTTGCCGACGGAAGGCTTTTCCGCACGAAGCGGCATACCCGTAAAAAAGCCGGAGCACCGGCTCCGGCAAAAATCGTACTGGCTCCAAAAAAACGCCAATATAATAAACCCGATTCCACATGGCCTTGGTCATCCGGTACCGGATTACAGGGCTGTGGCAATGGATCCGCACCATCAGACACTAAAGGATGAACCACATCCACAGGAATGGTTCGCATTCGGGTTCTTAAACACAAAGCCGCGTCCCATAACTTCGTCTTTGAAATCAATTTCCGTACCATTCAGGTACAGGTAGCTTTTGCGATCCGCCAACACTTTTATACCGTGCGACTCCATCACTTCATCGGTTTCGCCCGCCTCTTCCGTCAGGTCAAGGACATAACTGAAACCGGAGCATCCACCACCCTTCACGCCAACGCGCAAGGCGGCGGCATCCGAAAGGCCTTGGTCCTTGATGATCGATTTAATTTCTTTAGCCGCTGATTCACTTAGAACAATTGCCATATTGCTTTACTCCAAAACATCGCGGCTCCACAGGGAGCGGCTCCATTGGATTATATCTGCCGGGACCGACAAAGTGAAGCGACAAATAAGCTATTATTTGCCAGGGGGCTGCCAATTTTGCGGCCCCAGCGCTCTGTCAAGCCTGCAGATACGGATTGACGAAGCACCGGGAAAAACAGCTGATAAGCGGGCCAATGGCCGCTTATTGGCTTTTATTGCGGTTTCTTGGGGTTTATTGGGGCTTATTGGGCGGAAGTTTGTGGAAAAGCA
>JAJZEY010000340.1 GCA_021805585.1 Planctomycetota bacterium | reverse complement strand
ACTGCCCCCCCCCCCCAGCGTTGCTGCGGCAACGTGGATCAGGATCGGGAAATAGTGGCGCAGGTGAAAGTCGGGCGACCGGCAGGCCAGTGTGCCTGATGAGCACAAACATATTGCCGAATCGCTACCTGGCAACGTGCCCGATAAATACGTGCATATCCACCGGCGCGGGGTGCCTGATTGATTCGTGAAACATAGCGAACAAAACGTTATAATCCGGCAGGTTTTTTTTGGATGCCAGCGGTGAACGATTTCCCGTTGGCACAAAACCTACGGAGGTTTTCAAGTGCCCGCAAACGGGAAAACAGTGGTCATAGCCATGTCCGGCGGAGTGGACAGCTCTGTGGCGGCGGCGCTGCTGAAAAAGCAGGGCTACAACTGCGTGGGCGTATTTATGCGCCTTGGCAACGATCCGGCGGGTGCCGATGACGATACGCCCGTCGCCTGTGCCCCTCTTAAGCCATCGACCAGGGCCGCAATGGCCGACGGGATTAAACCACACCATCAGGGCTGTTGTTCCACCGGAGATGCCGCCGATGCGCGCTATGTGGCCGGGTTATTGGACATTCCATTTTATGCCCTGAATTTTCAGCGGGATTTTGGCGGTATCATTGACTATTTTGTGGGTGAATACAACCGTGGCCGAACGCCCAACCCTTGTGTCCGCTGCAACGAATACCTGAAATTCGGCAAACTGGCCCGTTATGCCCGTGCCATGGGTGCCGATTTTGTAGCCACGGGCCATTACGCCCGAATTCATCGCGCGGCCGATGGCGGGGTTGAATTATGGCGCGGTATCGACACCGCGAAAGACCAGAGCTATGTTCTTTTTGGTGTCCCGCCGGAGGAAATCTCCCGCATGTTGCTGCCGGTTGGCGATTTTCCAAAATCAGAAGTTCGCGCGATGGCCCGCGACCTGGGCCTGCCTGTGCATGACAAACCCGACTCCCAGGAAATCTGTTTTGTTCCAGATAACAATTACATAAACCTTCTGCAAAAGCGTTCTCCGCAGACCCTTAAGCCCGGTCATCTTGTGGATGCCGCGGGACAAGTTGTCGGACGCCACGCCGGCCATCAGAATTTCACACTTGGCCAGCGTCGCGGCGTGGGGGTGGCCTTCGGTTATCCGATTTACGTAACGGGCATAGACGCCAGCACCAACACGGTGCGCGTCGGCCCGCGCGAAGGGTTGCTGCATCGCGCTTTATTGGCCAGGGAAGTTAACTGGCTGGCGAAGTGGCCACAAGGCCCCATCCGGGTTACGGCCAAGGTGCGCTATAACTCACCTCCGGCCCCCGCCACCGCTGTCATCAACAGTGCCAATGAATTGCTGGTGGAATTTGATTCCCCGATTGCCGCCATTACTCCGGGGCAGGCCGTGGTCTGCTATGATGGCCAGCGGCTTTTAGGCGGCGGATGGATTGACGCGGTAACCGATGATCCTGTTCCCCATGCCGAAACTTTGTCCGATAGCTGTGGCCCAAGCTTCGCGGACCGGCCGATTATGGCACAGGATACAGGTACATCATGATCATTCCTTATGAAGAATTACGCCCGGACACGCTTGAGTCCATTATTGAAGACTATGTCACCCGACAGGGAGCGGTTCATGGCCATCGGGAAACGCCGCTGTCAGAAATGGTGCATGATATTATGACCCAGTTGCGATCCGGCAAGGTCGTGATCATGTTTGACCAGGCCGAAGAAACTTGCGGCATTTTTACCGCGCAAGCCGCCCAACGCATCGGCAGTGCCGGTCCGCGGGACATAGAGGATGAACCAGCCCCCACCCAACCAGATGACTGACGCCTTACGCGCTGGCAAGCTTACCGAACCGGAACCGATCGCATGAGCACGCAACCTGAACTTTTTTCAACCGCGGCAGGCCCACCGCCAGCCAATATCGCGCCGGCACCGGCTGAGATTCGGCCGGCCGATCCATTGCTGCTGCGGTTTACGCCTGCGGACATTGCAGCCAAAACCGGGCTGATCCGCCAGATGCTTGCCGCCGTTTCAAGCCATTACACCCATCCGAATTTTACGTCTTTGCCGCCGGAGGATCTGCGGTTTATTTTCGGGATGTATGACGCCATTTTTTTTCATCGCTGGATGCAGCAAACCGTGGCGGAAAAATCAGATATGCCCATTATTTTCCGGCTTTCCCCCACCATGACCAGCGCCGGCGGCAAAACCATCACGCGCCGCCGCCGGAACAAGCCGGGCATCTCCCGACCGGAATTTGAAATAGCGATTTCCGGACACCTGCTGTTTACCAATTTTCGTGATCCGGCGGAATCGGTCAGCGTGGGCGGGATGCACTGCCCGGACCGCATGAGCGCTTTGCAGCGAATTATGGAACATGAAATAATTCATCTGCTTGAATTGCTGGCCTGTGGCGAATCCAGCTGCGCAAAGCCCCAATTTAAAATGTTAATTGCCAATATCTTCGGCCATACCGAATCACGGCATAACCTGGTTACACCGCGCCAACGCGCGGCCATTGATCACGCGATTCATGTGGGCAGCATGGTGGAATTTGACTGCGCGGGAATGACCCATCGCGGCCGCGTGAACCGCATTGCCAGCCGCGCCACCGTGCTGGTGATTAGCCCGAATGGACGGCTTTACACCGATGGCGGCCGCTATTTGAAATTTTATGTTCCGCTGCAATGTATGCGAGCCGTCGGGGCGAAAGCCCCCTGACACGGCCGCCACCATTGCCCGGCCGATGGTTTTGCGGCGGGTTTATGGATCGGGGCATCCGTTGATTAAACTTTAATCGTCACCTTGCGTTCAAGCTTGCCCTGATAGCGCTGGCGAATTGGTTCGACAATCTGGTGTACAAATTCATCCACCTGTTGTGGCGATCGACCAATATACAAGCGCGCATCGACCACGTGGCTTAAATCCACGCCGGAAAATGCAGCGTCGCCGCGCAAGCGTTCCATCAGATCGTTCGGCTTGCCCAGCTCCTTGACTTGCAGTGCCGCGGCCATGGAATGCCGACGGATACGTTCATGCAAATCCTGCCGGTCGCCGCCGGCCTTTACCGCGGCCATCAGCACATTTTCGGTGGCCATAAAAGGCAGCTCCGCATTCAGACGCTGTTCAATCACGCTGCGATTCACCACCAGCCCGCCGGAAACCTTGAACAGAATATCCAGAATGGCGTCCGTGGTCAGAAAGGCCTCCGGCACAGACAGCCGCTTGTTGGATGAATCGTCCAGCGTGCGTTCAAACATCTGCTGGGCGGCGGTAAACAGCGGCTGGGTGACAATACCCATCAGCCAGCGGGCCAGCCCGGTCACCCGTTCGCACAAAACCGGGTTACGTTTATAGGCCATGGCGGAGGATCCCACCTGTTCCTCATCAAACGGTTCATCGACTTCCTTAAAGGCAGAAAGCAGGCGAATATCCTGGGCCATTTTGTGGGCCGCAGCGCCCACCGCCGCCAGGGAAGCGATAATTTGCACATCCACAATGCGTGAATAGGTTTGACCGGAAACGGGGTGAACCCGTTTGAATCCGAGTTTTTCGGCCACGGCGAATTCCAGCCGCCGCACTTTTTCATGGTCGCCGCCGAAGAGTTCAACAAATGAGGCCTGCGTGCCGGTGGTGCCTTTAATGCCACGAAGCATAAGCGTTTGCAGCCGCAGTTCCATATCCGCCAGAGCCAGCACAAAATCGTAACACCACAGCACCGCACGCTTGCCCAGCGTGCTGGGTTGCGCCGGTTGAATATGGGTGTATGAAAGGACCGGCAAGTCCCGATTGGCCACCGCGAAAACCGCTAGGCGGTCGATGACTGCGGCCAGCTTTCGGACGGTTATATCCAGTGCGTCGCGCAGCAGAAGCACATCGGTATTGTCCACAATGTCCATGGATGTTGCGCCAAGGTGCATGATCGCCTTGGCCGCGGGCGCAACCTTGGCGAAAGTGTGCAGGTGGGCCATGACATCATGGCGCAGCCGTTGTTCCTGTCGGGCCGCCTCGGCGAAGTCCACATCGTCCAGATGCCCGCGCATCTGATTCAACTGATCATCGGTAATCGGCAGCCCCAATTGCTGCTGCGCCTCGGCCAGCGCCAGCCAGATTCGCCGCCAGGTTGAAAATTTGCGTTGGGGCGAAAACACTTCCAGCATTTCAGCCGAAGCGTTGCGTGTGACCAGTGGACTCTGATAGACAAGTTGAGAGGATATTTCTTCCATTCCATACACCCGGTAAAATGTTTTGCATCGGCTCCGCAGGAGGCAGACATTGCCGCACGTGTGCCAACCGTTCTTAAATGGTAACATGGATAGCACAGCCGAGAAAGGTTCAACAACGTTTGAATGGAGAAACGCATGAGCGAACAACCAGACACTTCCCCAAAAGCCGCGCCGGAAATTCACGTCAACGATGACTGGAAATTACAGGCCGAAAAAGAAAAAGAACAACTTGCGGAAAAAGTCGGTGATATTCCGGCAGCCGCGGAAAAAGCCGCCAGCGGTGCCCAACCCGCAACCGGCGAGCCGACACGCGGCACCCTGCCGCCGGCATCCTTTGACCTGCTTGTTGAACAATATGCCACGCAGATTCTGATAGCGCTGGGTCAGTTGCCCGATGGCAGCGGCAAAGTCCGCGCCCGAGATCCGGATCTGGCAAGGCTGTATATTGACCTGCTGGGAATTATTCAGGAAAAAAGCAAAGGCAATCTTTCCGCCGAGGAAGAAAACCTGATTGGCGGAGCACTTTATCAGATGCGCATGGCCTTTGTGACCGCGCAGCGGAAACCGTCCGCATAGCGGCTTCGTGTCGCGCGTCGGGCCCACTTTGTCGTCGTCGCAAGCCGGGAAATGACTTTTGGGGAAAACTTTCCCGCCGACACCCCACTTAACTTTGCAATATTTCCCCTTCCCGATATAAACGGGCACACCTCCCGAATCGCGTGGCGCGGCGGCCGGTGTCGGATTTGCGCGGCCATGATAAAATTCCGCGTTGGCATTTTGACCAACGCAAAAAAGCGTTGTCGCGTAGAAAACAGGAAGGAATTTTTCGATGCTTAAAGGTCCACTGCTTCACCCGGAAATTCTAAATGCGCTTGGCCAGGCGGGCCATTCCAGTCGGGTATTGATTTCCGATGGAAATTTTCCGCATTCCACGCGCCGCGGACCCAATAGCGCATTGGTATTTCTGAACTTAACCCCCGGACTGCTTACAGTAACGCAGGTGCTGGACGCATTGGTCAACATTATTCCGATTGAGGACGCCGCCGTCATGCTGCCCAACCGAACCGGGCCATACGCCATGAAAAAGGATCCG
>JAJZEY010000510.1 GCA_021805585.1 Planctomycetota bacterium | reverse complement strand
CGCGGCCAGAATCCAGCCGATTGACTGTGCCACCATCCGCGACGCGCCCGGGGCAGGCAAACGGGACAAAACCGCGGATTTCGCCGATAGCGCGGATACGCCGGGCAATGGGCAGCGCATAAATGTAATTTGAAAACAACTTCGGCGGCCACGCTCGTCACTCCTATCCGCGCAATCCGCGCAATCCGCGGTTCATCATAAGACCCTCGGCCGGAAGCAAGGCCCCGCCGCGTAAAACCAAGCCAAATAAACTGTTACGCGCCGGCGATCGATCTGGGCGCGGCCGCTGGTGCTCTGCCGCATCATAATTTCCGGCTCCGGCGACCTGGAACAGGCGATTGATAGAGGATTTTAGTACGCCGGGAACCCTGATTTTTTGCTGTGACCGGGCATCAGGCGTCTCCATCGCCAATGGCAAGCCAATATCGCAATTCGCCACCACTTTATGGCAGAATGTCCACCGGCGTACCCACCGCACAAATCGCAAAAAGCTCCGCCATGTCCGGATTGCTTAATGCCACGCATCCGGCAGTGCTGGTTCTGCCTTCCGCGCAGCCATGAATAAAAATCTCGCCGCCCAAAGGAGTTTTCCAGACGCGGTCCTGCACGGCCGGATCAGTCAAGTCCGCTTCCGCAATATCCCGCATCAGGCGATTGAATTGATCCGGCGTCAAAAGCCCGGTTTCCAGCCCGCGTCTGGCGTCCGATTCATCCGGATAATTCAAGCCAAGTGAAAGAAAAAATCGGCTTTCCGGATTGCGGAACACCACGCGGAAACGGCCCAGCGGCGTTTTCCGATCTCCCTCCATTTCCTTGTCGCCGACATTGCCGCCGGTTATGCAGGCATATTGCGCGATGGTTTGTCCCGCGCCAATGACTTCCAGCAGATTCCGTGATTTGGTCACACGCAGTTGAATATCGGTTCGCAAGGTCATGGTTTACCGTCCGGGTGGTGGTACCGCTGATCAAAATAATAAACGGGATACGCGATTAATTCACGCAGCATGGAAAATGGATCGGTCTGCCGCCACTGGTGGTTCACGCTGGCCACCGTCCAGGCGTGAATGCCGATCTGTGCGAAGGCCAGCCTCGTGCGCGGCAGGTGGTAATCCGAACTGATGGCCACAACGGTTGTAAATCCGCGCAGCCGCATGATTTGTTGCGTATTAAACGCGGTGAAACGGGTATTGTCGCCATGAAAATCCAGAATAATCCGGTTGCGCGGTACCCCGCCGGCCAGCGCGACTTTCAGCATGGCGTCCGGCTGATTGTTGCGGGAAACTGTCGGACCATCCGAAGCCGACCCGCTTAACATAAGATAGCCAATGCGATGTTCCTTGAATAATGTCACGCCCGTGAGCGTGCGGTTGCGCATGGATCTGTCGCAAATATCCCCGGGCAGCACCGCATGACCCAGCACCACGCCAAGGTCCGCGCTTGCGGAGGCCGGCGGGGGATTGGCGCGGAATTCAAAGCCAAATACCCAAATCATCAGAAGCACAAACAGCACCCCAAAGGCGCAACCAGGCCAAGTTTGGCGAATCAGCCGCTGTCCTTTTGACGGAGGGGGCAGTGGGTGGTCCGTTGACCGCAACGCGCGGGCCGGGTCGGTACCCAGCCACGCGGCCATAGCCAGCAGCACCAGCAGGCACATGGGCGGACCGATTTGCAGGTCCCCATGGCGCTGGCGCAAAAGATGGTAATACCAAAATGTGTTGGCCAGCAGGGTCAGCAGAATCATCCAGGAGGGTATCAGCCACAGGCGATTAAGCCGGATGCGGCGCTGCACAATCTGTTGCGTGATCACCCGATTCGCGGGAATGTCCAGACAGCGGCTTATGCCCAGTCCGACCAGTGAAATCAGCCATAAAATCAGCAGCGGCGTTGCCAGCGGTCCGGCAATACGAAGATCAATCCAGCGGAAACTCTGACCCGTTAAAATACTGATTCCGCCGGCCCAGTAAAGCGCTGATTCCAGACAGCCACTTGCCAACGACGCGGCGGGCCACGGCGCACAGCCTGGGCTGTTTGGATCCGCGATTGGCCCGGTGGTATTACCCATGAAATATTTTCCATCTTGACCGCGGGCCATTTCCGGCCGGCGGCAAGCCGCGAAAATCAGGCGGGCGCGGAGGCCGCTTCGCCGGCAACGCTTATCTTGCCGCGCAGGTGAATCCGGTCCGACGAACTGCCCAACATTATGTCCACCGTTGCGGCTTCTAAAACAAAATCGTGACGGGCTTCATCCCAGTACCGCAGGGCCTGGTCGCTGTGGGCAAGGGTCATGCTGACGGTGCGGGTTTGACCGGGCTGCAATGCAACGCGGTCAAAATTCACCAACTGCAGCCGGGGCCGCTGGACTTTGCGGTCGCGGACATGAATATAAAGCTGGGCCACCGCATCGCCGGCGACCGGGCCGGTGTTGGTGATATCGCAGGCAATTTGCACGGTGCCGCCGGCCGTAAGCGTGTTGGCGCTGATGTTTAAATTTTTAAAATCAAACGTGGTATAGCTTAAGCCGTGGCCAAAGGCGTAAAGCGGCTGGCCCTTAAAATACATGTAGGTTCGTCCATGACGAATATTAAAATCATGGAAGCGGGGCAACTGTCTGATGGATTTGAACCAGGTGGTGGAAAGTTTTCCGCCGGGGTTACAGGCCCCGAAAATAACGTCCGCAAGGGCATTGCCCTGCTGTTCACCCAGAAAAAGGCCGCCCACAATCGCCGGCAGATTATCCTGTTCCCAGTTCACCGCCACCGGCGCATTGGATGAAATAACCAGAATGGTTTTGGGATTGACCGCGAAAACCGCCCGCGCCAGGTCGTGTTGTACGCCAGGCAGGCCAATATCCGTGCGGTCGTGGGCTTCCGCGCCCACCTGCTGGTCGGCACCCACAAACAGCAGAACCGCGTCCGCCTCTTTGGCGGCTTTCACGGCGGCGTTAAATTCATCCGCATGTTTCGGTCCCGCCACGGTGCAGCCCCTGGCGTATATGACGTTCACCCCCGAATGGGCCGGCTGCGGCACGGGCGACGCCGGTGTCAGGCTGAAAGATTGCACATTAAACAGATTTGGATGGTTGCCGACAAAGCGCAGATACACCGTATGTTCACCCTGAATCTGAGCTATTGGTGCAGATACATTTGTCCATGTCTGCCAGTGGCCCGTGCCTTTAATCGTCAGTTTACAGACCAGCGGCCCCGTCAGGCTGTCCAGGCGTACTTCCATGGTACCGCCGCGGGTGGCACTGGCCACCCGCGCGGTGAAGGTGTCGGCCCCGGTGAACAGCACTTTGTCATAACTGACCCATGAACCGTTGTTGATATAACCAAGGTCCTGGCCGCCTTCCGCGCAGGGTTCGGTTTGCGGCGTGCCGGAAACCTGCAGGAAGTCCGCCGCCCGCTTGCTGTAGGATGGTCCGGATTCAATGCCAAAATATTGATAAATTCCGCGCAATGGGGAAATCCTGAAACTCGGGCGGCCACTGTAATTTCCCAGATGACAGGTATTCGCCATCGGTCCGATGACCGCGAGTTTCTTAATGTCGGATTTCTTGAGAGGCAACGTCCGGTTATCGTTTTTAAACAGCACAATCGACTGCCGGGCCATGTCACGGGCCAGTTCCCTGTGCGCCGGACTTTCCAGACAGGAAATCGGTATTTTGCTGTACGGAATTTGTTCCTGCGGGTCAAAGTTTCCCAGCAGAATGCGGCCGGTTATGCTGCGCACCAGCGAATGGTTCAGCGTTTCCTCACCAATCAGTTCCCTGTTTACCGCCTCCATCAGGTGTCCCGGCATGGTCCCGCCGCAGTTAATGTCGCAACCCGCGTTCACCGCCATTGCGGCGGCTTCGGCATAGTTGGCGACAAAATGGTGTGTCCGGTAAATATCCCCCACGGCATCGCAATCCGACACGACATAGCCGCGGAATCCCCATCGCCCGCGCAGCAGGTCGGTTAGCAGAAAAGGATTGCCGGTAGTCGGAACGCCATTCATTGAATTGTAGGAACTCATGACCGTAAAAACTTTGCCCCGCGTGACGCAGGCGTGAAAGCCGCGGGAATAATATTCCCAGAAACTGCGCGGGTCCACGCTTTCAGATACTACCTCGCGGTCTGAATCGGTATCGTTAAGAATAAAATGCTTGGCACAGGCAATGGTTTTAAGATATTTGTTGTTGTCTCCCTGCATGCCATGAATGGTTTGCACCGCCATTTCCGCCACCAGGCAGGGGTCTTCACTGTAATTTTCGCCAATGCGGCCCCAGCGCGGGTCGCGCGTGCCCATATTGACGGTGGGCGGTGAAAACATTGCCAGACCCTGACCGTTTTTCTTGTGCCACGCCCACACTTCATCGCTTACCGCCGTGAATACCCGCTTGACCAACGCCCGATTGAAGGAACAACCCATTGCCAGCGGCAAGGGAAAACTGGTAATCGGGCCGCCATGAATCAGGCCGTGCAGCGCTTCACTGGCATAATAGTTAAACGCAGGCATGCCCAGGCGCGGAATGGCCGGTACGCCATTGCCGAATTGGCTGATTTTTTCCGCCAGCGTCATGCGCGAAACCAGCGAAGCGGCTTTGCGGCGGGCGCTTTCAAAGTGGGCCATGGAAATGCCACCCGTGTCCAGCCCGGCGGATGACGTTTCGCCCGTCAGGCCGGCGGAGTCCGCCGTTGGGGCAGCGGCGGTCAAGGTACCGGAAGTCTGGCAACCCGCCAGCGCCCCGGCCGATCCAGCCACGGCGGCCAGTGCCAGAAAATCGCGCCGGTTAAGATTTGAACCACGTTGGGATTTTGACATTTTCGGCATGGGAAATCGTCTCCTGAAAATCCGCCTGTTTTCGGCACTGCCAGGACATACCATGTCGGTTGTCCGAAACGAATCTTAATTGTAACGGGGCGAACCTTCAAATATTGCCCGCGCCGGCCACGCCGGGGCATGCCCGTTTTTATCTGGAAGGGAAAATACTGTATAGACAGATGGATCGTTCGCGGCCAGTCAATCAAGTTTTAAGCTGGACGCTTTACCCACAGACAAGAATATCTGTGCCGTCTTTTTATTGGGGGGCGCATTATTGGGGGTCGGGCGTCTCGCCCTGCAAATCATCGCGACCGGCAGCCAGGATGGCCACCCTCAGCTACCTATGCAATATTTATCGCAATATTTTGCCTTCCGGATATAAAAGGGCACACCCCGACAACCGCCATAGTGCTCTGTCACACCTACAAATTAGGATTGACGGAGGGCCAGGGGGCTGTGGGCGCGAAGCGAGAAGGAAAGTGTATGGGAGCATACCTTGACGACGAGCGC
>JAJZEY010000293.1 GCA_021805585.1 Planctomycetota bacterium | reverse complement strand
CCTCAATTTCTTCTGCTACCTCCTGTGAATAAGTTCGTCGAATCAATGGAACCTTGATCGGTGCGTCATTCTGGAAAATCCGGTGCGCGGCCACGCTGCGTGGTCGGCTAAACGGGGGCTTTTTTGCTTATTTATCCAGCCAGCGGGACGCCAGACCTGCGATGATTCCACCGGCAATCGGTGCCAGCCAGAACAGCCACAACTGCGAAAGAAACGCGTGACCCGCAAAAATGGCCGTTGCCGTGCTGCGGGCCGGATTCACGGAAGTGTTGTCCACGGGAATCATGATCAGATGAATAAGCGTCAGGCATAAACCAATGGCCACGCCCGCAAAACCAGCCGGGGCGCGTTTGGCCGTCGCACCCAGAATGACCACCACAAAGAAGAATGTGCAGATAATTTCCCCCGCCATCGCGGACATCATCGAATAATGATCGGGACTCAGACTGCCATAGCCATTGGAGGCAAAATCGCCGACTGCGAAGCCCGGCTTGCCGCTTAGAATCAGATAAAGCAGGCCCGCTGCAGCGATCGCTCCGATTACCTGCGCAATAATATAAGGAATCACGTCACCTATTTTTATGCGCCCGCCCGCCCAGACCCCCAGCGTCACGGCAGGGTTGAAATGACCGCCGGAAATGTAGCCAAAGGCGTAAATGCCGGTCAGAACGGTCAGTCCGAACGCCAGTGCGACACCGGCAAAACCAATGCCAAGGTGCGGATACGCAGCTGAAATCAGCGCGCTGCCGCACCCGCCAAAGACCAGCCAGAACGTTCCGAGAAATTCCGCGGCGAGTTTTTTATTCATAATTTTATTTAACCTCTCAAAGTTTCTTACAATATCTCAATCGCGATGATGCAATTTGTCAAATTTCGTGGACTGTGGCGGAATACGGATTGGCATTTCTGACCGATTAGCCCGGGGTGCCCACAACTGACGACCAGGCGTCAAATCAGTATCACGCAGGCACCAGATTACCCGTGCGGCCATCGCCGCCCTGGTCAATCCCGCCGTCCAGCCGCCGCTGGCAAATCCGAAATCTGAAATTTAATCCCGCGCCCCGCATCGGTTCCACAGTGTGCGGTCTGTGGCTCGGCGTTGAATTTAACCGCAGGGGCGCGGGGTAACGCGGAGGTATATAATTATTTGACCGTTCGCTTGAAGCCTGTCTCCATCATTGCGGCTTCCACAGTAGATGAATCGAATTTATTCCGCCGCGAAAAATCCAGCCGGACGGGGTTGGCGGGGCGTTTGCGATATGTTGTGGCAGCGATAATCAGATTGATTTTCGGGTTAGTCATCGGTTACCTGCGGAAATTCGCTGATAAAAATCGCGCGGTGAAAGAATCGCGACCTTTAAAAAGGGATGGACAACAAGCAGGTCATTGTCGCCGGTAACGATACAATCCGCATTGCCGGCAAGCGCGGTGCCAAGCACCATAAGATCCTCGGGATCGCGGCAGGCAACCGCGACAACTTCAGCCGGTTCGACGATAGTGCTTTGGCTGCGGAGAAATCGAATGATTTCCGCCGCCTGCGAAGGTGGTATTTTAAACTTGCCGGCCAGGTGATGATCGAACTCCGTCAATAATGGTTCTGAAATAATCAGTGTGTGGGATTGGAGACAGTCTGCAAGGACCAGGTCGCAGAGTCCATGCGTGGCGAAGGCGGCCAGCAGAACGTTGGTATCAAGGACAACCCTCACGAAATCGCCTTGAATACATCGTCATCGGTGACAAACCCGCGATCCGCGGCGAAAGACAGGGTGGCGGAGCGAAGTTCCCGGAACTTTTCCGCAGCCACGTATCGGCGCAGGGAATCGCGGACCAGATCGCTTACCGGCTGGTGGTTGCGCCGTGCCAGCCGTTGCAGGTCGCGCCGCATAGTGCCGGGGATGCGAATGGTCAAAGTATTCATGCAAGACATTGTAGCACATGGGGAACCGGGCTTCAACAATCGTCCGGTGAAATTTGCCACCGTGGCACAGAGCCTGTCAATGGTTGGCCTTGGCGGCGAACTGGCGGGCCAATAGTGTATTGTGAAAATGGTCGGCATATCCGGTTACAACCGCCGCCGGTGGAGGCCGCCATCCTCACGCGGCACCCCGTAGCATGGGCATCCCACCCATGAGCCGTAAATCGCTTGTAATGCGGGCGACTTGCCCATAAGCGTTCACGCCATATCGGTAGCGGCGGCGCATTTTAAGCGCGGGGCGAGCGGTAAAGCCGGAAACGGTAGCGGGACGCGGGGATAGCAGTTGGTATCCGGCCTCTGGCCTCTGGCCCAAATAGTCCGCCTCTAAGCTCCTGAACCGATCCACTCATCCGCGCCGGGCGCGGCCGTCGCCGGCTTGTTTGACCGGGCTGCGCGTGCGCGTTATTCTCGATCGTAAGAACCGTGGAAAAATATGTCGTGGAATTTTCGCCTTATGGAAGGAGTCGGTCAATGTCGTCAGCGCATTTTTCACCCGCTCGAATGACCGCGTGCATGGCGGCCTGGATTTTTGTTTTGACCTGCGTCGGTGCTGGCGGGGCGCAAAATGTCGCCGCTGCCCAGCCGGCCGCTACGCCCGCCACGCAGGCGGCCAATCCATTCGCACAGCTTCACTGGCAGATCGGCCCGTGCACCGCGGTAATCGGTTCACACGCAAGCCTGCGGGTACCCGCCGGTTATGCGTTTCTTTCCCCTGCGGACGCGAAGAAATTTCTGGAGCTGAATCAGAATCCGGTCGGTTCAACCCGCCATTACATTCTGACACCCAAATCTATGGGCTGGTTTGTGGATTTTTCCTTCAGCCCGATCGGCTACGTCAAGGACAATCAGAAAATTGATGCGGCGGCTGTTCTGCAAACCGTGCGGCAGGGCAACCAGGCGGCTAATGAGGTACGTGCCCGGCATGGCTGGGCACCGATGACGATTATTGGCTGGAAGTATCCGCCGCGGTACGACACCCAGACGCGTCGTCTGGAATGGGCTATTCTTGCCTCCAGCGGCAATCAGGAATTTGTGAATTACAACACCCGCATTCTGGGCCGCCGCGGCGTTACCAGTGCGCTGTTGGTGGATAACCCGCAAAATCTGGATAGCGATGTGATGAAATTCAACGGACTTCTGGGCGGGTTTCATTACAATCCGGACGACCGTTATTCGGCTTATAAAACCGGGGATAAAATTGCCGAATATGGCTTAGCGGCTCTGATTACCGGCGGGGCGGCGGCGGTGGCGCTGAAAACCGGACTGTTGGCCGTCATTATTGCCAAGCTTGCCACCATGTGGAAGCTGTTGGTTGCCGGCGGCGCGGCGGTGGCGGCCTTTTTTCGTCGGCTATTCCGGCGTCCGAAAAAATCAGCATGATCAATCGCCCTGGCTTATGGAACATGCGGGTTGGTTACGTGCCGCCATGGGTTCCGGCGGTTCCAAGAATGTCCTTTACGCCGCGGCTTTCCAACGCTTCAAGCAGAGGCTGATACAGTGCGTTTAATCCATTTATAGAAGGGTCGTCGGTCAGCAATGTGGCCCTGGCGCTGGCTTTGCCATCCGGGCGCGCGGCAATGGCGCGGACAATCCAGCCGTTCCGGCCGGCTGCGGTTCGCGGCATGGCACAAACGCCAATCGGTGCCAGACAGTCGCCGGCCAGTTTCCGCACGATGCCGCGTTCAAAGGCGAGCGCTGCGGCGGATTGCACATCATGAATCTGATTTATCAGGGAGCGAATAGCCGCGTTATCAGTGCGAGTTTCCAGAACCAATGTGCCCTGACCGGCGGCGGGAATAAATTCGTCCTCCGGCAGAATCGTGGCATCTTCCGGCAGAAGTCCGGCCCGGCGAAGTCCGGAAAGTGCCAAGACCGTGCCGGCAATGACACCTTCACGAACCTTTTTCAGTCGCGTGTCAATATTGCCGCGCAAGGGCTGAACCTGAAGGTCCGGCCGCAGCATCAGCAGTTGGCTTTGGCGTCGCAAGGAAGAACTGCCCACCACCGCACCGGGCGGCAGATTCTGAATGCTTTGGCCAGCATGACCGATCCAGACATCGTTGGGGGCTTCGCGCGGCGGTGTGGCGGATAATGAAAGGCCGTTGGGAATTTCCACAGGCACATCCTTGGCGGAATGGACCGCAAGGTCAATTTGCCCGGCAAGAAGGGCGGCTTCAATTTCCTTTACGAAAAGACCCTTGCCGCCAATTTGCGCCAGCGATTGATTGGCCAATTGGTCGCCGCTGGTGGAAATAATGACCAGTTCCACGGGCCGCCCGGCGGCAAGCGGCAGAAGTTGATTGCGAATAATGCCCGCTTGAGTGCGGGCCAGCAGGCTGCCGCGAGTACCGATGCGGATAGGTTGCGAGTCATTCATGGGGCAAAATCCAACCTGGCGAAATCAGGAGTTTCCGGCCGGCCCGCTGCCCGCCTTTTTCAATGATTGACACTAATGCCACTTGCCGCCCGCGTCCACTGCCGGTTGCCGCAGGCAGCCGCCGTGGCGGGGACCGCTTGGCGATCAGGGCTTCGGCGGAAATCGGAGGATGGAATAGGGATTTCTCCCATCCCATTTTGCGTGCCTTTCCGGTTTCGCCCTGACCTTGCAACTGCGATTATGGCTTCCAGTTCAAACGTGCCGGGATGCGGTTTTGCCACAGGCGAATGTATCGCAGGGGAATCCGCGGCGGAACGGAACATCATCTTGCCCTCGCATGGCCGGTAGGGGTCGCAGCTTCCCTTGCCGGCCATGCCCTTTTTAGCGGTGCCCCGCCAAGCCATATATTTGCGGATTCAGCGGATGGGCCGGACAGCGGCCATCGACCATGGCCAGAAGATTTTCCGCGGCTATAACGGCCATGCGGGTGCGCGTTTCGACGGTGGCCGAGCCGATATGCGGCAACAGCACCACATTGGCAAAATCGGTCAGGCCGGGTGTGATGCGCGGTTCATGCTCGAACACGTCCAGACCGGCGGCGGCGATTTGCCTGTGTCGCAACGCCTCGACCAGCGCGGTTTCATCAATCAGCGGTCCGCGGCCGGTGTTAATAAGAATGGCCGAAGGCTTCATGCGGGCGAATTCCGCAGGACCGATCAGGTGGCGTGTTTCATTGGTCAGCGGCGGATGAAGGGAAATGATATCCGCTTGTGCGAGCAGGTCATGAAGTGGCAGATATGTGGCACCCAGCGACGTTTCCAGCGGCTGATTTCGCCGCCGACCGGAATACACGACCGGCATGATGAATCCGCGTGACATTTCCGCCACGCGGGTGCCAATACGTCCGGCACCGACAATGCCCAGGGTTTTTCCGGTAACGCCGGTGCCCAGAAATTCCATGGGTGCCCAGCCGCGCCATT
>JAJZEY010000331.1 GCA_021805585.1 Planctomycetota bacterium | reverse complement strand
GATCGTTTTTAAAATTCGCATGATGATGCAGAAACCCCGGCAACATGCGCAGCCAACGGTTAAAGTCATTAATATCCAGTGGATTGGCCAGGGCCAGGTCTTTGACCTCTTTGTGCCAGGCCTGAATACCCGCCACCAGCGCCATCACCACCACCGCGCACCAGATTGCGACCGTCACCCAGGGGATGCGCCGGCCGGGCAGGTTTTTCTTGAACGTTTCATCCATGTAGCTCTTCCAATTCCGCCCGGCGCATCAGCGGGTCAGATAGCTTGGCCGGCCCACATTCACCCACAGGCTGATTCCGGACATCTGATAAAGTGTGCCGTTACCCGCCGGGTTTTGAGTTTTCAAAAGCGGATGCCCGGTTATTTCCACCTGATCACCAGCCGAATAGCCACGTAACAGGCTTACTGGCTGAAGCACAAATCGTCCGCCATAGGCATTGTTTCCATTGCGCGTCCCAAACAGAATTTTCCATTCGCCGGGCTTACTGGCCGAGGGTTCCAATTGACCAAACACCACGGAATAATTCGGCGAAGCCCACCCGTAGGTGGGTATCGGATATTCTTCGCGCGAGCCGCAGCCCGCCAGAATCAGCAGCCCCAGAACTGCGAAAATAGTGATCATGCTGCGCGGAATCATCGGGAAATTATCCTTCTTTCGTACCAACTCTCATACCGTTTTTCATACGGGCCTTCATACCGGGCTGGTCATATCAGCCGCCTTACCGGGCAAAATCGGAATTGCCACCATAAAAGCCGTGTTTCAACCGCCCTTGGCGCCGATGGTATGCACGCCGAGGCTGTTGGTCGCGCCGGCGGTACCCAGTGGAGCGCCGGCGGCAATCACGACGCGGTCACCGGTCTGCGCCCAGCCCATGCGGCGAAGTAAATCATCCACCATTGCGGGCAGGTCGTCAAAGTGTTTGGGAATTTCCGCGCACATTGGCGTGACCCCAAAATAGAGCGCCATGCGTCGCACCGCAGCCGGATCGGTTGAAAGAGCCAGAATAGGAACTGGAAACCGATTCTTTGATAAATAGCGTGCCGAGCCACCCGCCTGCGACCAAACCACCACCAGCCGAGCATTGACATCCTTGGCAATTGCCAGCGCCCCGTGGGCGATCGCCGCGGTGCGGTGAAAGCTCATTTGCAGCAGCTTGGGGGGGCGCGTTTCGATTCCCTTGGTCACAATGTACTGTTCGGCCTTGTGGGCAATGTCATTAAGCGCCGCCACCGCTTCCTGCGGATATTTTCCCACCGCCGTTTCGCCGGAAAGCATCACCGCATCGGCACCATCGAGAATGGCATTGGCCACATCGGAAACTTCGGCCCGCGTAGGCGTTAGATTATCTATCATGGACTGCAGCATCTGTGTGGCCACAATCACCGGTTTGCCCGCCTCATGCGCGGCGGCAATAATCGCCTTCTGAATGAACGGGACGGCGGTTAATTCCATTTCCACGCCCATGTCGCCGCGGGCCACCAGCACGCCGTCGGAAACCTCCACAATGGCTGATATTTCCTCCACCGCCTGGGGCATTTCAATTTTTGAAATAATATCCATGTCGCTGTGCTGTCGGTCCAGGTACCGCCGCACCGTCTGCACATCTTCGCTGGTGCGCACAAACGAAAGTGCCAGGTAATCGAGCTTGTTGGCTATCGCCCAGTCTATATCCTTCCAGTCCTTTTCCGTGATGCTGGGAATAGACAACCGCGTATGCGGCAAGTTCAGTCCCTTGTTGGACTGAATCAGTCCGCCTGTAGTAATGCGGCACCGCAGCATGTCCGGCTTTTTGTCCACCACCACGCAGCGGATCATGCCATCGTCAATCAGAATTTTCTGATCCAACTGCACGTCATCCACCAGACAGGCGTAATTGGAGCTGACCACATTGTTTTGCCCAAGCACCGGCTCGCGAACAATGGATATTTCATCGCCCGCGGCCACACGCATTCAGCCCTCCACCACCTTGCCAAGGCGAATCTTTGGACCGCAGACATCGCCCAAAATCGCCATGGGCGGCGCATCGACGGCCGATCGCGCGGTCTGAAGAAACGCCTGTCGCTGCACAAGATCGCCATGTGAAAAGTTTAAGCGCACCACGGAAACGCCCTCATGCACGAGCCGGGCGAAAACCGCCGGATCCGCACATGCCGGTCCCATAGTAATAACTGTTTTTGTTCGGGGTTTGGTAAGCATAACGTCATATTTCCATAAAATCCGGCCACCCTGTCCTGGCTGGATTTGGCAACACTATTTAATCAGGCCGCATCTCTTTTCGCGCAGCCGGGCTATTTTAGCGGCCCGACCGTCCCAATGCCCCTCCGCCAAGCCCCTACTTCACCGCATAAGGCATGATTCTGTCAACCTTTAAGGCTTCATTTCCTCCGGTGTGCCTTTTTGTGTCGGCCCGTTTACGACGGTCATTTCCATCCGGAACATTTTTCACAAACTGCCGCAAAGCGGATCGCCTCATCCACTAGGCCTTGACCGTACGGGCGGATGGCAAAACCGCGATTCCCAATTCAAGAAGCTGCCGGACTTCGGCGGCACTTGGGGCACCGGTCATCAGGTCGCTGCCGCTTTGGGTTTTGGGGAACGCAATAACATCGCGAATGCTTTGCCGGTTCAGCATAAGCATAATCAGCCGGTCCAGCCCCAGCGCGATACCGCCATGGGGTGGCGCGCCAAAGCGCAACGCATCAAGCAGAAAGGCGAATTTCTTTTCCGCCTCTTCCGGGCTTATCCCCAGCATTGAAAACACCTTGGACTGAATATCGCGCTGATGAATACGAATCGAACCACCGCCGATTTCAATACCATTGAGGACAATATCATAAGCTTTGGCCCGCACCTGTTCCGGGTTTGAATCCAGCAGCCCGATATCTTCATCAAGCGGGGCGGTAAAGGGATGATGGCGGGCGATCAGCCGCCCGGCCGCCGCGTCGCGTTCAAAACTCGGAAAATCCACAACCCAGAGGAAATTGTGTTTGTCAGCGGGGATCAAATTTAATTGACGGGCCAGAATCTGGCGAACTTCGCCCAGCACGCGCCAGCCGATTTCCTGTTTATCCGCCACAGCCAGCAGCAGATCGCCGTCGTTGGCTCCGGTCAATTTGCGAATTTCGGCTTGATGGTCCGCCGAGACAAACTTGGCAATTGGCCCCCCCATCGCGCCAGTGCCGGCTTCGCCGCCAAGCTTGGCCCAGGCAAGCCCTTTGGCACCGAATTTTTTGGCGTCGAAAGTCAGTGTGTCCAATTGTTTGCGGGTCAGCACCGCACCGCCCGGCACACACACCATTTTCACCCGACCGCCATCGGCGACGGCGGATTTGAACACGGCAAAGTCCGTCTGTGCGGCAATATCGCTTATATCCACCAGTTCCAGCCCATAGCGCGTGTCCGGCCGATCTATGCCATAGCGATCCATCGCCTCCCGCCAGCTCATGCGCGGGAACGTCGTCGGCAGGTCGATTCCCAGCACTTGTTTCCAAAGCCGGACCAGCAGGCCGGTAATCAGATCAATAACGTCCTGGCGGTCCACAAAGCTTAATTCCAAGTCCAGCTGGGTAAATTCCGGCTGGCGGTCGGCCCGCAGGTCTTCATCGCGAAAGCAGCGGGCGATTTGCATGTAACGGTCCATGCCGGCGACCATCAGCACCTGCTTAAAAAGCTGAGGGCTTTGCGGAAGGGCATAAAATTCGCCCGGACTGTTGCGCGAAGGCACCAGAAATTCACGCGCCCCTTCGGGCGTGCTTTTGTAAAGTATCGGCGTTTCAATTTCCAGAAACCCATGTTCATCACAATAGTCGCGCATGATTTTGGTCACGCGGTGGCGCACCGTCAGTGCTTCCGCCATCGCCCGGCCGCGCAGGTCCAGATAGCGGTATTTAAGCCGCGTATCTTCGTTCACGCTTTCATGCTGTCCCGGCGAAAAAGGCAGTGATTCAGCCTTATTGGCCAGATGCACCCGCCGCGCGGCAATTTCAATTTCACCGGTTGGAATTTTCGGGTTCACCGCACCGGCACCGCGCAGCAACACTTCTCCCTCTACCAGCAGCACATCTTCATGCCGAAGCTGTCGCCCGATGGCGTAACTTTCCGCCTGTTCCGGATGAAACACCACCTGGGCAATGCCATGGCGATCACGCAAATCAATAAACACAACGCCGCCATGGTCACGGTATGACTGCACCCAACCCGCCACGGTTACCGTGCGGCCTTTATCCGTGCTCCGTAATTTTCCACAATAATCCGTCCGCTTTAATGTCACTGAAAATTCCTTTCAAGCCTGCTTGAATATACCCTTAATTTCCCGATGCGAAAGCTCCCCGTGGGCACGCGGCTTTCCTATCCGCCTAACGGCCGCTAATCCAATGCTTGACCAGCGGAAGCACCGGCTCGCCTTGAAGCGAATAGGCCCCGTAGTGCGTCGGGCGCGTGCCGGGCCACCATTCCCAGAAGAAAACGCCCGCGAATTGTTCCGGCGGCTGATGCCGCCAGACGCGAATATAAGCTTCATAAGCGCGTGCCTGCACGCCGGGTTCAATCCGCCCCGTGCCCACATAGTCCCATGGCTTTTCCAGAGTATTTTGCAAATTATCCCAACCGGTTTCGGTAACCAGCAGAGGCTTGCGCATGCGGCGGGCAAATGCCAGCAGATTCCGCTGAATCGGCCGCCAGGTCGCCATAATTTCACCCACCGGTGTATGCGGGTTTTTCCCCAGATCGTAATATGAATTCATGCCGATATAATCCATTTCCTTCCAGATTTTTACAGATCCGTAATGATCCCAGTTGGAACTGTAGGTTAATTTTCCATGAAAAACCCGCCGCACCGCGGCCACAATCCGCAGCCATTGCCGCTGGTGGCTTTCGCTTGTAAGCAATTCACTGCCGACCGAAAAAATCTTCACGTGGCCGGCCTGCGCCCATCGTGCGGTTCTTACAATATAACGCCGATAGCCGGCAAACCAGATCGGCCAGCTTTTAGGGGTAATCGCACCGCGCCATTCCGAGCCGGTGGCATGATCCAACAACACAATAGGCATCATCATCGTATGAATGTGCAGGGTATGGGCATATTGTAAAATGGCGCGAATATCCACCGGTGAAAGCGAATGTTTTCCATCCAGCCGAATATGTTCGGCGGACATCCCTTTCTGACGAGAATTCACCACCAGGTTAACCCAATTGCAACCCATGGTTTTTAAGTGCCGCAGTGAGCGCTCATAGATTGTCAGATGCCCAGGCAGGCACAACTGCATGCAGAAGCCCCGAATGGGCGGCAGGCCCGACAGCGGAAAATGCAGCGGCGGTGTGGCTTCCGCAATCCGGCGGCTTTT
>JAJZEY010000262.1 GCA_021805585.1 Planctomycetota bacterium | reverse complement strand
CGGTGTGGCATGGGCAAACGCCAGAAATAAGGCCTCCATTTTAACGCGGCGTTTCATGAAAAAGGCATGGCGCTGGGCGGGCGTCATGGCGTGCATTTTTTTCCAGTCAAAATGCCGGCCCGGTCCGCCAAACATCGGGAATTGCGGGATTTGGCCCTTCTGTGAGAGCAGAATTTTTGTAATTTGCCCCGACATGGCGTTCGCGCGGACGGAGTTCGCCCGCGAATGCATGAACATGTATCCATAAACAATAATAATGGCCAGCAGCAGCGCGGCAAGAATCACGGATGATCGGCGTTCACGCCAGATGCCGCTAAGCCGGCTACGCATGGAGGATGTGGTGGTCATGACGGTTCTCCAATAAAAAATCGGACTCAGTGCCAGATCGGTTTGCCCGCGTTCTGGGAAATATCCAGAACCGTGCCCACATGCCAGTCGGCAAAAAGAATGTTCGCCGAACTCGTCCCGCCCCGCGGGCCGTGGAACGTGGACATATCCGCCAGAACCCATGTCCCCTGGGCCTGAAGAAGCGGGTACATCATCAGCGGATTGGTCACCGGACCGATCTGCCAGTTTTCCAGCCGCTGGCCGGCAAGACTCATGTTGTATTGATAGCTTGTTCCCTGGGCCGCAAAATACGATGGGTAGGATTTCCCGGTATACACGTCGGTAAAGCCGTCGATATCGGCGGGACAATCCCAGTTTGCGCCGGTTTTTCGATCATTTAACGGAGGAATATAATTCGGAGTCGGAATTGTCGGCGGCGGCATCACGCCGCCAATCACTTCCTGAATCGTCGGTGGATTGTTGATCGTTGGGCCGTCCCGCACGGTTACAAAGGAATTCACCGTGGGCACCTCCGGACAGACCGGGAACACATTGTTGCTGTCCCCTTGCAGATAGGCCTGAAAGCCCTGGCCAATCCCGTGAAGCTGTGCAGCGCAGGCCGTCTTCTCGGCGGCTTGCTTCGCCCCATTTAGCGCGGGCAGCAGCAATCCAATTAAAAGCGCGATAATGCTGATAACCACAAGAAGCTCGATAAGGGTAAATCCGCGATTGCGACATTTCATAACACCGATCTCCATCAGTTTAACTTGCTAGAATCAAAACGCTGTCCTTCCAACCAAGTTACATAATCTGCGGATTTAAATTAAAGAATTTGCCATCCAGTGTCGTATCCGAAGGCCATGATACGGTAAAACGCCTGCTCGTTGCCTGACCCGCCCCATAACATTCGCGATTGAATATGGTAGGATTCACTACAGAAGAAAAGCCGGACGGTGACTGTCTGAAATGAAACCGCCGCCGGTGCAAGAAGAAAGAACGCCGTTAATGACCACACCCATTGTCCGCAAGCGCCCCACTGTTCTTCTGGCTGAAGATGATGTCAGCGTGCTTTCCGCCTTGGCGATGGTACTGGAACAGGCCGGCTACACCACTCTTAAGGCTACAACCGGTGCCGACGCACTGCGAATGCTGGGGCCGCAAGTGCAGTTGCTGGTGTCGGACCTGTGGATGCCCGGCATGGATGGACTGGCATTACTGGAGCTGGCCCGCCGCGCCTGCCCGCTGCTGGAGGTAGTCATCATTACAGGCAATGCGACCGTCCCGAGTGCGGTTCAGGCCATGAAACTTGGCGCGTACGATTATTTAACCAAACCCTTTGCGCCACCCGACCTGCTGGATGTTGTGGAACGGGCGCTGGAACATGCCCGCACCCGCCGGGATATGTCCGAGCTTGGTGCCCAGGGTGACGATCAGGTGGATATTGAAAAGCTCATTGGTCGGTCGCAGGCAATGGTGGAAATAGCCCGCACGATTCGCCGTGTCGCGGCATTCAAAAGCACCGTGCTGGTGGACGGGGAAAGCGGTACCGGCAAGGAACTTGTCGTGCGCGCTATTCATGAACTAAGCCCGCGAAAAGCCCGGCCATTCATCGCCATTAATTGCGCTGCCGTGCCATCGAATTTGATGGAAAGCGAACTCTTCGGCCATGAACGCGGTGCGTTTACCGGTGCCAATGCCCGCACCGCCGGCTATTTTGAAGCCGCCAGCGGCGGCACCCTTTTTATTGACGAAGTCGGCGAACTGGAATTGCCGGTGCAGGCAAAACTTCTCCGCGCCCTGGAAACAGGCATGTTCATGCCGGTAGGGTCCACACGCGAAAAAAGCACGGATGTCCGTGTGCTGGCCGCCACCAACAGCGACCTGAACAAAGCCGTGGAGGAAAAGCGCTTCCGCGCGGACCTGTTTTACCGGCTGAATGTGGTGCGCATTCATCTGCCGCCTCTGCGCCAGCGCGTGGAAGATATTCCCCTGCTTGCCGCTACGCTGGTGGAGCGCCTGTGTGCGGAAAATGCCATTCCTGTTCCCGAAATTGAACCTTCGTTTATTCAGGCGATGCGGCACTACGCCTGGCCGGGAAATGTGCGCGAATTACGCAACGTGCTGGAAAGCTTGCTGGTGCTTCAACAGAAACCAGTTATTTCAATGGCGGATCTGCCGGACTATATCCGCAACCCCGGTGCCGGGCAGATAAGCCCCGATGTCACGCTGGACCTTGCTGAACGTGGGGCCATTGAAAAGGCGCTAGGGCAGTGCAACGGCGACCGGCCGCAAGCCGCGTCGAAGCTGAATATCAGCGTGCGAACGCTCTATCGCAAAATGGCCCGCTACGGCCTGCGGTAAACGATGCCGCCGGCGCATCATGCACCATCGGGTGTTCCCGCTTGTATCGGGAAGGTGGCTGGTGCTCCCGCGCGCCTGCAAATGGTATTTGGCGCGGACATTGTGGCTGTTTTATTTGTGTCCGTGTGACGAACTGCGTCTTCTCGGAAGCCCGACAATTTGAGAATCAATTGTCGTCGCAAGCATAAGAAGCATGATGATGACATTGGAAGCAAATGTAAAGCCCAACGCGTCGGGGTGGCACAGCCGCGAGTTCCGCGCGTCGTCGCTGGCCCGGCATGCTGAAAGCGGCCTGAGTGCCGTCGTATTCTCTCGACAGGAAGGCATTAAGCCCAAGACGTTCCGTCGCTGGCGCAGGGAAGCGCGATGCCCACGCGACCCGGGGCTGGTTCTGGTACCCGTCCGCGTGCGTGCCCGCGTGGCGGCCCGGACCGACCTGCTGGTGGCGACGCTTGGTGCCATGGAGGCGTTATCATGATTACACTGCCGAATCTGCGGGCCATGGATGGCCAGATGTCTGTACGGGTCTTTATAGGCCTGACGCCGACGGATATGCGTTGTGGTTTTGACACTCTGGCCCAACGGGTGCGCGAGTCTCTGGGGCAGGACCCGTTATCGGGGGACCTGTTTTTGTCTACGAGCCCGCGGAAGGGTCGCCTTAAAATTCTGTACTGGGATCGTGACTGTCTGGCCGTCTGGTACAAGCGGCTGGAGGAAGGCACGTTCCGGATTTCCCGTCCGGTGACGTCCGGTGACAGCCATTGCCGGGCTGTGGTCTGCAGAAATGCACGTGCCAAAGCAAAGAATGCATCCCAGGCTTTCACCCCAAAATTAGGGTCATCATCATTGAGGCTGCCGCTTTCCAATTGGGAGTATCCGGGCCGGGCCATTTTGCCGTATTAAATCCGATTGACCGCGCAGGGGTTCATGATTTCGGCTTCATCAGCTCGTGTAAGGGAAATAATCGGGCAGGTTTCGCCGGCAACCACAAGGCTGAATTTGGCAATCAAGCGATTTGGCTCGCAAGGCGAGCCGCACCGTCGGCACCCCGGGTGTCGCGGCTGCTCAACACAATAACGGACCGGGCCGAAATAACCTCCCGAAAAGGCGAGTTCAAACGCGACATGAAAATCCGCTTTGATTCGGTGCTGCTCCAATGGAACTACTGGACCTCACCGGCCCCCCTTAATCGGAGGGTTATTTCAGGCCCGTTCCCAAGCTCAGTGACCGGCGAGTTCTGATCGGCCTCCAAACTGCTGTATCTTGGGCTGTGGGGCTCCAACTTTTACACCGCTGATGGCAAAGATCGCGGTGTTGCCACCTTTATTTGCCGGTCCGTTAAATGTCAACGATTCCAGTGTATCACCCGTCAGATTAAGTCCCCGTGTCACCGCGGATGCTCCGTTCACGTGGCCGGCAAGGTTGGCCATGTTCAGGTACGTTACATACCAGGCGGGGGTGCCGCTGGTGTGTGCATTTACGGAAAGGTGGCTGTTGCTCACCATGAGCTTGCCAATGCCCCGAATCGCCGCACCATAACCATTGCCATCCGGCGTGGTGCCGCGGGATTGAATGTTGTACCAATCCGGCGCGGCGTAATCTGTGGTGACGGTCAGCGATTTGCCATCCTGGTCGCGGAGATGAAGGGTTACCTTGCCAATGCCATTGCCATAGGCAGACGATGCCAAAATCGCCATGGAGGTGAACCGGGCGGGCGTGGCCAACGCAAGATGCCCGGTCTTAGGACCTCCGCCCTTGAGAAACACCGAATTTTTGGCGCTAAATGGCTGAAGCTTAAACACCGTGCCAAAGCTGGCGATGCGACCATTCGCCGGCAGGCCGCTGCCAGTTGGGGCACCCGCCAAACCCGCTTGATAAAAGACCGAGCCGCCATCAAAGGTATGGCCGAAATACTTGCGATCCAATGCGGAACCGGCCACCACCGGGATGGTATTTTTCACCACCAGATCCGCGTCATAACCGCGGGCGGCAATCGGCTCCAGAAGCTGGGCGTAGAACCGCACATCGCCAATCTGCTGCACGCCGGCACTGTTGCCATTGGATGCCGTGAAGCCGATGTAGCCATCCATACTTGAAAGAATATGTGAAAGCTGATGGGGAAGCGTATAGCTGGCATTAAACAGGCTGGTACCACGCTTAGCCTCAAAGCGGATCGTCTTGGCACCGTCATAACGCACCACGACCTCAATGGGGCCGGCCACGGCGGAAAAGTCCACCGCGCCGGTGGAGCCGATATTCTTTCGTCTTAGCCCGTAGGTTTTGCCACGCGAATAGGCCACCTGCAGCACCGACTTGCCGTTGTTGTCTATGCCCAGGCCAAAACTATTCTGTGGTGCCCGGCCACTGTCATCGGTAAAGCCTTTGGCGGCGGCCGACTGACCCCGGAACGGCATATGCTGTGTAAAGCGGTTGTTCTGCACCGCAACGAAAAATCCACCCCGGTCGGCCTTAAGCAGGTGATATTTGAACTTGAGCGTCCACGGGCCGCCCACCGTGACGCGCTGCTGAAACCAGGCGCGCGTCTGTTCATCAGAGTTGGCACCCGTGAGCATTAAACGGTTGTGTATACACCCGCAGCTTTTAAGTTTGACCATGCTGATATTCGGAACCCCCACGTTAAACGCCGCAGGGTTGCTGTTAAGCAGCAGGTTCTGCT
>JAJZEY010000394.1 GCA_021805585.1 Planctomycetota bacterium | reverse complement strand
CGGGATTTGCCGGAAGAACCTGTTGAAACGTCGATCGCTGCGGAAAATAGTCCGTTTACTTTACCCGTCGGCTTTGCGGATTTCCACGCCTTTCGCCACGCGGCAGGCAGTTGCGCCGCCGGTGTACCCGATACATTTACGCCATTCCAGCGTCCACGAACGGTAACCGCAACCCGTCCGTCAGCCGATTCACGCACGCCGGCGGTGGCCTCAATGCCACCCGTTGCGCCCTGGCCGGTCAGGCCATCGATTCTTGAAAGGGTCAGGTGACTGGGTCCGAGGTCTCCATGAATGACCAGATGGGTAATCGGCCAGGGCAACAAGGCATAATGCATTCTTCCATGCCGCAAAGTAAGCGTTCCGCGAATGCTCGGATCGCCGGCCGGGCCACGTGTAATCAGCGCGTCCATTCCGGCCAGACCACCCACATCAAAGGTACGCAACCATTTGCCATAAGATCGCGGCAAGCTTTGCCGGAGAAGTTTGTTGACCGGCACATTGGTCGCCACCACTCGCACATGCGGCCGCAGGTTTTGAAGGTTTCCACTGTGATACGCAACGGATCCGGTAAAAACAATTTTTCCCATCGTCGGTCCGCCGGGCACCGGATGCGGTATGACCACGGGCGCGGTAAGGCGGATGATACGCATGGTCTGGTTGGCAAACACCATTTCACCATGCACGTGGGAAAGCGGATACGGAAAATCAATATAGCGGCCGGATGTATCGGTTGGGAAGATGTGAATTCGTATGTCAGGATCGGCGGTACTGCCCGCGGCCCGCACCACATGGCAGTAAAAATGCCCCGTTCCCACGGGGTTGAAGCGCGTCCAGATGGGGGCCAGATCGTGCGGCAGGCAGGCCCCCAGTCGCCGGTCAAACACGATTAGCGGCGAAGCAATATGAAGATCTATCGGCCCGTTATCCTCGTTTATGGAAACCAGACCGGTCAAAGTCATCGGATATTGCTCCGCTTTGCCCCGTAGATCCACAAACCGTATCGCGTGCCGACTGAAGCGTATCCGCCCCCGAACATCATAGAATGGATAAGGAAAGTGCGCGTAGCGGGCACGCACACCCAGACACACAATTTGGCCGTTTATCCGCGGCACCGCGCCGGCGGCAGTTCGTTTAACATGAATACTTATATTCATACGGCCACTAGGCCGCAGACGATAGATGATCGCGCGGGCCAACGCCAAAGGACGCGTTGAAAGGATGGGCGGATATTTTCCTGGAAGATCAAACCCCGGCAGATTCAGCCGCACATTAAAGGGGCTGTTATCCGCGTACCCGTCAAAGGAGGCCGCGGGTACCGCAAAAGCGAAGCCCAGAATGCTTCCGGTCAGATTGGTTATGCGTGTCGCCGCGCTGCCCGCGCGTACCAGACCGCTTAAATGCTCAATCGGCACAACCTGCGCCCCCACCCGCCTGCTGGGCACAACCAGGCGCATGGAAACATTTTGCAGCGCCGCCGCGATTCTGATGCCACGATAAGGACCCACCGCCATGGATATATTCCGCAGTTCTCCCTTAAAATGGAAACGCCGCCACCAGTCCTGCAATTGAGCCGGAAGTGTCCGGCGAAATGCCCGCGAAAGAACCAACTGCGGAATATTCGCGCTAAGACGATGCGCGGAAAGGTTCCAGCGTCCGGAAATATCAATACCAGCGCGTCCGTCCACCGAGCGCTCCTGAATCTCCATTTTATAAACCGACCGGTGGCGCGGCACAGGCCCGAGTTGTGCGTCAATGACGCTCTGGCCCGTCACCGCATAACGGCCATGCTCAACACGCCCCCATCGGATAACCGCGGAACGAAGTTGAATGGCCGGAAGATGAAGAGTTGCACCCGCGGCATGCGGCGCGGTTACCGTTGGGGAAATCTCCGTCGGGCTGGATGTGGCACCTTTTTGAAAATGCAAAAAGCTCTGATAATTCCACCGACCGGTATCCCGGTTGTCCACCAGATTCAGCACGGGATGCACTGCGGTAAGCTGCGTCGCACGCAGGTGGCCGTAGAGCAGGCTAAGCCAGTTGAAACGCACCTCCACGCGGTCGGCGGAAAAAATGGTGGCCGCCGGGCCATGTGCGTTGCGCGTCCGCAAACGGACGCCGGAAAGTTCAATGGTGCCGGCCAGGGAAATGCGCCCCGTGGCCACGGTGACCTGCCCACCTAGAACATGGGAAAGCAGAATCCCGGCCATTTGACTGATGCGCCGCGGATTCGCCAGATACCAGCCGCCCCCCACCGCTATCGCCAGAATGATAAGCAGCAGCAGCGAACCCCACCAGCGTGTGCGCCCAACGAACATCGCATGAGGCGACCGATGCGGTTTGCCAATCGACTTAGTCTTCCACCAGCGGGCCGGGCTTGCTCGTGGATAATTCGCCATTCTCAAAACCTGCTGTATTTACGCTGCCCGCTCATTCCACTGCGAGGCACGGGGACACCCGTGCTGCGGAATAATATACGACGGCGCGCGGCTCGGCCACGTGCAACCGACACGTGCAACCGACCAGTCCGTTCCATCATAAAGATTACCGAAGTGGTTAGCGAGTGGTCAAAAGCCGATCTCGGCCAAGACCATTCACCTGAAGGGTTTTATAGTGGCTCAAGGCAAATCGTGAATTCCAAGCCGGATAAGGGAATCGTACCCGGCCGATCGGAGTTGCAGGCACTTTAGAACGCGATTCTGAATAGTCCATTCCGGCACCGAGTTCATACTTTTTCTGATTCGGTGAGACCCGATTAAATGGAAAATCCGCCCGGAAATTAATGGTCAGCCCGTCGGATACCGGCGATGGTTTATGAATCAGCCGGTCCAGCGGATGATGAAGCGACCATATGCGGCATTAAAGGCCCAATGGGGAGCGTTAAGATTCACTTCGTTGCCACCGGACATGACCGGAGTAACCGTGCGCGCATCGATCGCGGTTTCGCTCCACTGAAAGGCGACGCCTGATTACGGACTATAGTTGGAAGTGTTGATAAAGACCGCGCCGTTTTGTACGGCCCCCGCAAAAGTGGATGCGCTATTTAATTGATTGCGGATAGTATCCAATTCACCAGTGTTGGTATGATACGGGTACCACGTGCGCAACGCTGACCCTAAATTGGTCTGCTGAAAAGCATCCACAATTTCCACTTCAACGACAGCTCCATGCTCGCCCCATATAGCCCCGCCGCAGCGCTGGTAGTCAGACAGGCGGTTAACAGCCGCTGGTGCCGCAGCCGATGACTCATACAAACGGGCAAAGGTATTGCGTTCCTGGGCGTGACGATTGTGGAATTAGCCAAGGCTTGCCTCTCCATAAACAAGTTGTCAAGACCGCGCGGCCCGCCAGTACTTGGTGTGGCGGGATCCAGCCCGCTCCATTTGGATCAGAAATAGCCGCAACGATGGATTAGTTCGCGCTAATTCACATCAAATTGCGGCTGACACGGCCGCTTCAGCAACGCCAGGCGCGGCGGTAAGCGAACCGGTCAGCAGCGACCGTTCCAGCTTGACCAGGTTTCCAAGAGAAAGAAGATGGGCATGGATCAGCCCCATAAATCCGGTGCGGCAAAGATCGGTAATTTGCGAATCCGAAAGTTTGGCCAGCCGCGGTTCGTCAATCACATATAACCCGCGCAGCGACAGAAATTTATTGCCGCTATCGCGCGAGCGGATCTCACGTGAAATCAACAGGTCCAATTCAACAAGTTTTTTGATAAAATTCTGGGTCGGAGCGACGTTGTTCTGGTACTGGCCAAGAAACGTGAGAACTTCCTTAAGCAATGGCGCCTCCACACCATTGGCGTCGAACAGCGCTGTACCATCCGGATTTTCCCAGCCGGGATAGGCCGTGTCGATACACACGCTGAATTCACCGCCGCCGCCCGGCTTTTCCGCCAGAACAAATGGATAGCGGCGAATAAACGCGGGAATATAACCGCCGGTCCAGCCGCCGATGGCGCTTACATAAAGGTTTTCATCGGTATGCAGCCCCAGCAACGCAGCAGGCAAAAGACTGCCGGTATTCGGTCCGGCAAATACAATCGGATAGTCCAGTGCGGCACGCGGAAATTCCAATGCCAGCAAGGGCACGGAATTGGTCTGTTTGGCAAAGGAAAAATCGCCGCCGGACATTTTCACGCGCGCACTGCGGTGAATGTTGCGGTCTAGAACTGTTGGCTTCTGGTAAAACATCATCTTGTGGCCCTTTCGGATTCTTTGTAACTATGGACCGGTCAGTCTATCGGCCGGCACAATGAAGGTGTCAATAAGTCGCTTTAACGCGGCTCCTGAAACTTCAAGCATTTTACTACTATTTTATTCAAAGGCAATCACAATCGCGAAAGTCTTATCGGCGGTCACTTTCGACTAAATACGCTCATAATATCGCCCCACCGGTCGTCACCAGACCGACGTCGGCCCAAATGCCCGCATAGTCCTTTGGCCATAAACACGAATCGTCAGATTTGACCTGCTACACTCCAACCCGTTATTGCTTATACTTAGCCTTTAGTGGCTTGCTGGTATTCGCCGGCCACAAACGAACGGACTTGGAAATTCCGCCCAATGAATAACGAGATTCAAAGACTTGTTCCCCTTCTTGCTCCGGCCAACCAGCCCGCTTTTCGACAGCACGAACGCGCGTGGCAAAACAACCGCTATGTCTATCCGGTGGTGTCCCGCCGCAGCGGCGGCGTGAGCGTGGGCGTGAACTTAAACCCGGATAAAGTATGCAATTTTGATTGTATTTATTGCAGTGTGGATCGAAAGTTGCCCGGCGATTCGCCCGAAATAGACCTGGCTCTGCTTCAGTTGGAACTCGCGGATATGCTGGATCGGGTAATGAGCGGTGAAATTTTTTCGCATCCCGTTTTTTCCGATGTAACCCCGGAGCTTCGACGACTAAACGATATTGCTTTTTCCGGAGATGGCGAACCGACATCCTGTCCGTCCCTGCCCGTGTGCCTGCAAATTGCCGCTGGCGAACTGGCATTGCGCCACCTGGCGGCGGTGAAGATTGTGCTGATTACCAATGCCACGCTTTTTCACCGCCCTGCGGTTAACGCCGCACTCGAATTATTGGACCGGAACAACGGGGAGATTTGGGCCAAGCTCGACGCCGGCACAGCGGAATACTATCACCAGATTGACCGCACCGCGGTCCCTTTTGAACGTATCCTGGAAAATATTAAGCTTGCCGCCCAGGCCCGCCCCATTGTGATTCAAACCCTGTTTATGCGCGTGCACGGAGTGCCTCCAAAATCCGATGAAATAGCCGCCTACATCCGACGGCTGGAAACACTTCTTAACGCCGGCGGCAAATTGAAACTTGTACAAATTTACACGGTGGCACGCAATCCGGCCGAAG
>JAJZEY010000159.1 GCA_021805585.1 Planctomycetota bacterium | reverse complement strand
GTATCTTGATCGCGGGGTAGAGCAGCCTGGTAGCTCGTCGGGCTCATAACCCGGAGGTCGGGGGTTCGAATCCCTCCCCCGCTAATAAAAAAGGCCGGCTTTGAGCCGGCCTTTTTTTATTGGCGGAACAGTTGGAAATAGAACTGTTGAACAGTGGAGCAAAATAACGCCGGGACAAAAGAAATGTCGCTCGTTATCACGATTCACCGCCTGCGGCCTACGTTTCCACTATTTACTGCTCAGGCCCGGAAGTTGAGGTACTGCCTGTTAACTGGGCGCGAAACAGGCGTTGCTAAGAAAGAGTCTTCCTCCGCAGCAAGGCAGCCCCGCAGCCAGCCCGGAGGGCGAGCGGAGGGGCTGCCTTGCTGCCCGCCCCTGCCGATTTGAGTCGGGCACGGCTCCGCCGATTCGCTATCACTATCCGGGTTCCTTGGCCCCAGACATTTTGGGGATCCAGGCGGTTTGCAAACTCAACGGCCATGCGTATGCCTGGATTGAATCGTGCGGAACCCATGCACCGCAGATGGCACCTGTGGCGATGCTTCGGATTTACATCAGCAGGCCGGAGGGCGGCCGGTGTTTTGGATCGCTGGCCCAGTCCTTATCCGGACTGGCGGACATCTGAAACACCAGATCGCCGCCACGGACGATTTCCTGGTGGGTTATCCAAGATCGTTCCAGCGTCTTGCCGTTAAGTTTCACCTTTTTGATGTAACAATTCGTGGCACTGTTATTGTGGGCCACAATGGTGAAACGTGTTTTGGTGTGCGGGTTATTGATATCGACCCTGTTTACCAGCGGGCTGCCGATCACATACACGCCGGTGACGGCATTGACCGGATAAAAGCCCAGGGCACCGAGGGCGAAGCAACTGGACAACTGGCCACAATCGTCATTGCCGGGAATGCCGGTGGGCGTATTGTTGTAAAGTGCCAGAATTTTGCGGACCCAATACTGGGTTTTCCAGGCGGCTCCGGCAAATGGATAGAGATAGGGAATATGGTTGCTCGGCTCATTGCCCTGGGCATCCTGGCCGACCATGCCGCTGATATCCGGCGGCGATTGATACACGTATGACGGTGCCCGGAAAAAGGCGTCGAGCCGGGCGACGAACGGCTGATCGCCCCCCATAAGAGCGATTAATCCGGGCACATCCTGCATGACATTAAAAGTGGCCTGCCAACTGTCGGATTCGGTGAAGTCATGCCAGTATTCCTGGTCCGGGCGGAAGGGTTCCCGCCAGCGGCCATCGGCAAGCTTGCCCCGCATAAATCCGGATTTCGGGTCGAACAGGTTGCGGTAATTCCGCGATAATTTATAAAACATGCTGGCATCTTCATGATTTCCAAGCATTTGAGCCATGGCCCCCACACACCAGTAGTCATAGGCAAAATCCAGCGTGCGGGAAACCGATTGCGCCCCCGGCGAAGATGCCACGTAACCCAGCGTGCGGAACTGTTCCTGAAGAGCCTTGTTGTCGTTGGCGGTCGCGCCTACAAGTGCGGTATCGCGCATGGCGGCGTACGCGGCCGGTACGTCAAAATCACGGAAGCCGCGGGCATAAGCACCGGCGATCATGCCGACGACATGAAAGCCGGTCATGCACCAGGTTTCATTGCCCCACAGCGGCCAGACCGGCAGGGAATGCTGATGCAACTGCTGGTAATCCGCCAGCAGTGTGCTGATGACCCCGCCGACCCGTTGCGGCTGTGTAAGCATGATATATGGGAATTCGCCCCGGTAAATGTCCCAGATGGAAAGCGTGGTGTACTTGGTAAAGCCGGGATTGGCATGGTTTTTATGATCCTGGCCGCGGTAGGTGCCATCCACATCGTTAAACGTCGCCGGGGCGATCAGGCCATGGTAGGCGGCGCTGTAAAAAGTTTCCGTGATCGCCTTATCGGAGAATTCCGCGTTCAGGCAGGCCAATTCCCTGCCCCATGCCGCCTGCGTTTGGGATTTTACAGCCTGAAAATTCCAATGCGGAATTTCCTTTGCCAGATTCTTCCGTGCCCCTTCAATTCCGGTACACGAAATACCCACCCGGACCAACAGCGGCCGCCGGGCCGGGGCGTGGCTGAAAATGGCCTTCACGTGAGTTCCGGAGAACCGGGCCGCGGACGGCGTGACATTTTCCTTCTTGCGGCCATCCACGGAAACATCATAGCTGGCGATAGGTTGACTGAATTCGATCACAAAATAGACCTGCTTGTCGGCCGCCCAGCCATGGGTGTAGCGTCGGCCGCTGATAGTCGTGGGGCTTTCAATATTTAATTCTGCATGATAGACCGAACAGCCCAGGCCGTGAACCAGGTCCAGAATCACGCCGCGCCGGGTCGCCGGAGGCAGCGTTGGATAGGTATAGCGGTGCATGCCGCAGCGTGTGGTGGCGGTCAGCTCCGCCTTTACCCGGGGCTTTTGCAGATACACGCTGTAATAGCCGGCGCGGACGACTTCCTGTTTATGGGAAAATGGCGAGGAATAATTTTCGCCGCCCTCGGAAACCCAGCCGGAATTATGCCCCAGAGCAACGGTTTGCATTTCGTGCTGGCCGCGCGGCTTGGGGGCATCCCATCCCCAGTTGGCGCCTTCCACCACGGGCATCAGCAGAACATCGCCAAGGTCTTTTGCCCCGGTGCCCTGTAAATGCGTATGACTGAAGCCCAGAACGGTGTTGTCCGGGTAATGGTAGCCCGAACAATGATCCCAATGATACAGGTCCCAGCGGGTGTTCCATTTGGGTTCCGGCGGTCCGGCGGTATCCGGGCTTAATTGAACCAGACCAAAGGGTGCCGCGGCACCGGGAAAGGTATGGCCATGCCAGCCCGTACCTACAATCGGACGAACCCATGAGACACCAGTTGCTTCCGGCCGGGATATGGGCGTGTCATTGGCCACAGCGGTTGCTGCAAATGTTGCGTTCGTGCCCAGATGGTCAAGCACAACGGTGGCGGCGGCGGCGGCAACCGCCCCCTGGAGAAACTCCCGCCGACGAATATTTTTTGAATGGTCAACCTGCATAACATTTCCTCGCAAAATAAGAGAAACCAGTCGATCAGTGTTGGAGCGCCGGATTTTGCCGCATCGCCTGCTGATACAGTGTGGCGAGCTGCGATGGGGTTACATCCACATAGCGTGGACCGAGTATCTTAAGAGTACGCGCCAACTGCGGCAAATTATTCTGCCAATTCCAGACAAATACATTGATAAATGCGGGGCGATGCTTTCCCGTGCGATCACGAATTTGTGCCGCGGTCTGCCGGGCGCTATGGGCAAAGGTCATGGCGCGAAACACCGGCTGACCGGTTTTAAGTGTGTAAGTGAACTGGCGGTAATGCTTTTCCCCCTGATAGCCGTAGTCGGGCATCAGGAAGCGAACCTGCGGCAAAGCGCGGCCCACACGGGCAATGCTGGCCGGATTCACGCCCATCAGCCTCAAGGTTTTCATGTCCATGCGCTGCATATACCGCCAGGTCCAGCGGTAAAACGCATGGAACGCCCGCTTCCGATCGGTGAGCCGTTTGGCCCATTGCGGGGGATACATGTAGCCGGCACCGGAAACATCGCAGATAAATTCATCTTTCGGCGAAGCATGTGCATAGTACCATTTGACCATCGTGGGGGCTTCATCCAGAAGTGTCGGTCCCATGCCCCATCCAATGGCAAATTTGCCATGGTCCGGATTGTTAAACCAATGTGGAAAAAAATTATACCAGGCGCATAAGTTGTCGCCATCGGAAATGGTAAAGGAAAGATAGACTTTGGATGGATCATATACCGGTGGGGGAAGGAATTTTTGCCTGATCGCCGCCAGGCGCACGCCGCTGAATACGGACATGTTCTGCAGATAATCACTGACCACCGTAATTTTTGCAAACTGAGATGCCAGCGTGACGCCCGGCCCTTCATCAAGTCCCATGCCGTCGCCATGCCACCAGAATCCGCGTACCACACCATCACGCGGAGTGTGGGCGAAAAGAAGCTCCACCTGCCTGCGTTCGGCGGCCCTGTTGGCACCAGGCATTCCGGCGGCCTTGGGACCGGTAACCCAGAAGGTCATGCCTTTTGCTGCAATAATCTGATCGATACTGCCATCGGCCAGCAGCGGCGGGTCCAGGCACAAAAAAAGAAATGGATTCATTTTGGGTGCCAGATTCACGCGCAAATAGCGCAATGCACCGGCATCGGAATGAAATTTTCCGCGAAGGTCCACGCGCACCGTCAGATGCAACTTTTTTGCCAGCGCGGGCGTGGCAATAACCAGGTCATCCACCGCCGCTACATCGGCGGCAATGTCCGGCGATTCATAAATTTTTGGATCGGGCAAAACCGCGCCATGAATAGACGAAGCAAACCGACGCACCAGAGAAAGCGGATGACGCACCAGAATGGGCGTGCCGGTTTCGTGCTGTTTTTGCATCTGACGAAGCCAGAAGCGGTCAGCTCCGGACCAGATCAAAAATATCCGCGGCTGTTTGCGATTCACGATTCCCTGAAGGCTTCCCAGCAGGATGCGCTGGCCGGCGGGAAGCTTCTGCATATCCGCCACAAACAGATGGCGTGCCGGCGGAGGCATTTTCGGCTGAAGCGTGGCATAAGGCCGTGGTATTTTGGGCAAGGTGATATGCCATAGTGCCGGGCTTTTGGCCGCGGCGAATGCGCGATGGCCGCAACACAAAATGCCCAACAAGCACACGAAAGCCAATGTGCCAAGCTCTGTACCACCGGACTCGCTAAGCCAGCGGACTGCGCTATTATTTCGACGTTTTGATTGCATGTTGCTCCTGTCGGGAAAATCCGGCGGCAATGCAGCGCGACGACCGCCGGAACGCTTTATTTATTTACAAAAACCTAAAACCGCCCACACCGGCGTCAGTGCCGGGGAATATACCACTGGGCAAGGCCGGCATCAAAAAACTGGCCTCCGGTGGTCTGCAACACATGAACTGCCATGAGATTTCTACCCGCGTGAAGCGCCTTACGGGCGGCCCGGGTGATTTGAAGCGGTACATACGATGTGCTGTAACCGGGGGCCGAAGCGGCCAACACGCCGTTAATGTACACCTGCACGTCTTCATCGTGGTAGCAGTAAACACACAAATGTTTAAATTCACCGGCGGGCATGCGGAACGTACGACGCAGCCAGATGTTGTCCGTCCGCCAATCCGTACGGGGCTTTACACCCGGATCCACCGAACCAAACCCAGCCGGGCCGGTCTTCCAGTTGGATACGTCAAATCCGGGTTTGTTCCATCCGGCGGCTGGTTTGTCCAAGGTGTAATGCCAGTAAATCGGTCCTGATTGCGCTGTGGGAACCACCATTTTCACAACCGGCGGAGGCGGCAGCGAAGCCCAATCGTTGGAGAATTTCG
>JAJZEY010000241.1 GCA_021805585.1 Planctomycetota bacterium | reverse complement strand
TGTACCCCTGGTCATTTCCCTTAACCGTGTTCGAGTCGCTCATCAGCGCCAGGTCCACACGGCGGGTCAACGCGGCCTGAAGAAACGGAAAAAGCGCCTGCGGCTTATAGCACATGCCCAGCCCGGTTGAAGATGGAAACAGACTCATAGCATCATCCTTTCGCGGAAGAAAACCAGCGTAAATGAACCGACTACCAGACCATGCGCAGGCCTGCCGGCGGCCGACAACGTCAGCTGTGGGGACCAGCACCGGTTAGCCTTTTTAATTCCGCAAGCAGATTATTAATTCCGGTGCGCAGGTCGGATTGAAGCGAAGCGAAATCTTCCGCCGCAACCGTGTGATAGGACTTGTGTTCCGCCAGGGCCTGAACCGCCAGCAGAGCCGCGATGCCACCGCAGAATCCCAGACCGATACCAAACATCAATGAAAGCATAAAACGTACTCCTGAAAAATAAGACAAGACTTTTCCGCCCGGAAAGGCCAACATTATGTGCGAATAAACATGCCGCACTACGCACGAGCCGGGGCATGAGCGGCCCGTGCCAGATTAAATATCCATTCAAGGGGATTAAACCCGACTCCGAAAATAGCTGAAATCAGAAAATCCCCCACCACCAGCAGCAGGCCCAAACCGATGATCCAGGCAATCAGCCGTTTGGTCCTGCCACCGATCCAAGCCCGCTGATATTGCTGAATCGCCGCATCCCGACGGCGGTCCGCCACATGCTTATCGGCCAGTGCTCTGGCTGCGGCGGACCGGGCGTTACGGGTGGTTTTTTCCATTGAGACAAGCGCCTGGGCGTTTTCCGCGGCCTGGCGGGCCAGAACTGCGGCGTTTGCATTCGCCCGCACCAGCACGGTTCCCTGACGTCGCAGTGTGGTGTGCAGGGGCGCAAGAGCCGTTGGCGACACCAGCGGCCCCAGACCCACCACCAGACTTTGAGCTTTGGTGTTCAAAATGCGTGCGGCCTGAATATCTTTTCCCAGGGTAAGCACCTGCGGCATCAGATCCGCGGTATGCACCACCGCCGGCGGCGCCGATCCGCAACCAAGAACCGCCATACATGCGCCGGCAAGAATTCCGGTCAGGATTCGCCGTACCGCGGCCCGGCGAACCATAGGCCTGATTTCGCCGCCGCACCGCTTTAACACCCGCGCCCGATTATGAACATAAATCATGTTTGTATCTCCAGTTTTAGTGAATATGTTGATATTCCGGCCCGGTGGCGGCGGTTAGCGCGCGGCCGCGGAAACCGGGGCACCGGTCGTGCGGCGCGAAAGCCGGAGGTTGGCCGACTTGCGCCCGGACCGTTGCAGCAGAACCGCCATGCCGCGCTCCAGCGTTTCCATGCGCGTCAGAAACTGCCGCAGTGCTGTTTCCAGACTTGAAAGCCGCCGGGCATGATCGTGCTGCGTCACCTTGAGTGTGATGACAAAACCGATCACCGTCACCACGCTGCCCGCAAGCGCCAGGCAAAAGCCGCCTATAACGGCCCATTGCGTCAGGGCGTCGGTCAGCACGTCAACCGCGGTCGGACCGGTGAATTCAGGAAAGGAAACCATTTGGATACTCCTGTGGGATGCAATATGTTTGAAACCGCCGGAACCAGAGGCCGTTGTCCGAACCGGCCGCGAGCGAATCGCCGTATGAACGTCGGGCCGGTCCGGATTCGGGTGTCAGGGGGATAGACCTTAACTTAAGGTTCCCCCGCGGGCCGCCAGGGAAACAAATCCGCTTCGCAGGTTTCCACTATTGGGAACCGTCAGCGGCGTATTGCGTGCCACCTTGCCGTCCACGCGGTAAATAATGCGGTACGCGGTTTCCGCACTGTCAAAATAGAGGTGCATGGACATGGCGGTTTCAATTCCACCGCCGGCCTTGGTGGAAACAAAATATTGATTCAGGTCCGCAAGAATCACGTCCCCCGGATTCCCCACCGGATAACAGTGGTAGCTGTACACCACAGGCAGACCAAACAGCCGGCCCTGCGGCGACTGCTGAATAGTGCCGGCGGCAAAATACAAATTCCGCCCCGCACCATCCTTCAACTGTTCAAACTGGGCTTCGGCATCCGGATGCGCAATCCAGACCACGCCGGAAAGGTCGCCGGGCCGCGGCGTCCAGAGGTGGCTTTTCATATTCACCAGATTGCTGTAGCTGATGGTGAAATTGGCCTGGCCCGCGTCCGCAGCCGCAGTTACCAGCGCCGGCGAATTCAATATCCCCTGCGGCTGCGCCGCGCCGGTACCGGTAAGCATGGCCTGATTCAGATCCCAAGCCAGGGCGATGCCGCCTTCATCCAGAATGAAATTGGAAAGCGCCACATTGTTGTCGGCCAGCAATTCGTCGGTTACCGGCAGAAGGGCACCCCAGCGGTTAAGCGTCATTTGCACGCGGTTGTAGACGGGTTTCTGGGCACCAATGGAAACGCCATCAGCATTCAGCCACGCGCCCAGCGATCCGCCCGACGCGGCGGTAATGCCAAGTTCCGTGATGCTGCGAACCGGAATATACAGGGAATTGCCCATGCTGATCGGATATTTGCGGGCCTTGTCAAACAGGACTGACTCAGCCAGCACATCCCGGTACAACTGATTCGCATATTCGGTGGGCACCAAGGCTCCGCCGTCAGCCTGGGCGGTTTCATCCATGCCATCGGCTTTGGTCATCATGCGCTTAATGCGTTCATCGGTAGATTTGTGCGTGAAATGGCGGCGCACCGCCTGGGCGAATTCTCCAAGACTCCTGAAACCGCCGGTCGGGTCCAGATCCGCACGGTCCGGCCCGATGACCAGTGTGGGCCGGATCCCTTTTAAACCGCGGGAAACCTGCTCAATCACCTGGCCCGTGATGCGCTGTGCCGCCGATTCCAACTGTTCGTTCATCGCTTTGTGCATCACGTCAAGAGCTTCTTCAAGATCGGCGGGAACAGCGGCTACGGCATCGGCGGTGCCGCTGTCGATCAGTGGTTTGGCCTGATCGTCCGGAAGCTCAACGACCGCATCTTTCTTCTGGCCAAGATATTCACGGGTAAATTTAATTTTCATTTGAAATCCTTTAAATTCATGTCCAATTACCTGTCGCAAACGGGCAGAATCATGCCGCCCGCCGGAGTCAAGCTTCGCCTCCGGTCGAAAAGCATCTGATGCCTATACATAGCCATAGCGATCGGGCGCGGGCGATAACCACCGGCGCGATAAGAAAAATTAAAATACACGGGACATGAACGGCATTTGGGCACGGCTGCGGGACGCGACGGCTTGTTTCGCCAATGGTCCGGATGCGGATGCATGCCGGCCGCAAATTTCGTCGCGAAATATTCCAGGAAACCGCGCCATCTGGTCTACTTTTAATTCTGTGCTGATCCTCTGATCCGGCGCAGCAGGGGTGCCACCCGACAAGCTGCGGCCGCTTCCGCCCTTCGGTCATGTGCCCCCAGCAGGCAAAATCCGGTTACCCAACGATGTGGCAAATCGGGATGGCTTATTAAAACCTTTTTCGGGCACCAGCTTGAAGAGCGGTCAAATCAGGGATCGACCATCCGCCGGCGGGAATTGGATCAGTCATTGGCGGCAGCGGATAATCGCATCATGCGGTAGACCATGAATCCGCCCAGGCCCAGCATGGCCGCACTTACCGGCAGGCACAGCAGCATCACTTCGGCCAACCACTGAATATTCCGCCAATCGCGACCGGAATGATGCCGCGGCACCAGCGGCACCCCGGCACCGGCCAGCACCAGCAGCGACCAGATTCCGATAAGCAAAAGCATGCCGCCAATGCCGAGCATGATCGGAATGGCAAATTTGTACCAGTCCGGCGGACCGGTTCGTTTTCGGAACGCTGTCAGTTGAGGTGGCCGCGCGGCGGGACGCGAATCGGCGGGGGCGGCGGAACCCATTGCCGCCATCGCCGCCAGCGACGAACCGGCATCTTCTTCTGGCGGGGGTTCATCGGTCACTTCAATCAGTTTGGCTTCGGGAAGTTCGGCGAACTCGGGACGTTTGCGGGTCGGTCGCGCTGCCGCGGATTCGGAATTCCCTCCGCTGACGGCGGAGCTTGTGGCCGATCCGCCCATCGTACTGGACGAAGGCAGCGGCGATGACTCATCCTGGTTGCCCCTGGCCAGCATTGCCGCAAAGCCGGTGGCGCTGCCGGTTGAATTTTCACGCGATTCAGAATCTTTTTTTTTCGCCGAGTCTCCCATGGAATGCAGCGCGGCCAAGGCGTCGGTCGGTGGTTTGCCGTTGTTTTTTTTGGGTGAGGTATTTTCCGTACCGTCCATAGCGGCTCCTGATTCACACGGGCAACGAAATCGGACGTGCGAACAATGCCGCCGGCACCATTCCGTACCGCCTTTAATCTAATCCGCACTAATCCCGGCGGCAAATTTTCGGCACTCGCAAACCCAATCATAAGCCCCTGATTCAGCATGACAACCTTCGGCTATCGCATGAAGAATTGTGTTTTCCGCGGTCGCACCGCATTGGCTGATACCGCCTCCAAAGCCGTCGCCTCTAAAAAAAAACTAAAAATTAATTCATAAATGGTTTACGATTCGTCCGATAAAGCGTATAAGGATAGTGTTTTCGTAATCGGGCTTCCGCCCGCGGAAAGATCGTGATGTAGCGATTTTTCAAATTATTCAAGTCCTCTTTCAAGGAGAAGTACCATGGCAAAAGGAAACAACGCCCGCAAGAAGGAAGTCAAAAAGCCGAAAAAAGCCGCCGGCAAGAAAAAATAACTGGCCCCATTCCGATGCTTTAACCGCTGATCGCGGGTAGAATTTTTCATCCCGCGAGCCAAGCACAGACTGGTTAAAAAAACGCGAATGACTCTCCTTTCAGGAGCCTGCTTCACGATATGTGTGGCAGGCTCTTTTTACATTATTCCCGCTTCGCCCGCAGCCCAACCCCGGGACGAAAATCCAAACTTTTGAATTGCATATCGATCAGCAGATCCCGGCTCCCGGCTCCCAGCTCCCAGCTCTTTGATCATTAGATCATTGGTTCATTGTTTTCAGGCCTCCGGCACAGGCGCCTTATACTGGCCGGCGATTTTTATCTGCAGCGCGGGCGGAACGGCATCATAGTGTGAAAATTCCATCACAAAACTTCCCTGCCCGCCCGTGGCGCTGCGTAGCTGGCTGTCATATTGCGTCAGCTCGGCCAGCGGCGCGGTGGCGCGAATGACCGCCAGGCCGCCGGGCAATAAATCGGTGCCGTTAATCCGGCCCCGGCGGCCGTTCAAATCGCCGGTGGTCGAACCCAAATGCGATTCAGGCACCACCACCTCCAGCGAAACCAATGGTTCCAACAGCACGGGCCGCGCCTTAAGTAATGCATCATGAAATGCCATTTTTCCGGCGATCCG
>JAJZEY010000295.1:4076-5380 GCA_021805585.1 Planctomycetota bacterium | reverse complement strand
GAAGGGAGCCCATTGACTGGAGAGCCGGATGCGGGAAATCCGCCTGTCCGGTTCGGAGGGAGGGGAGACCGCAATAAAAGCGGTCTTCCCTACCCCTATCAGAGAAGAAAAAAATAGCCAAGCCGTGGTGGGCCAAACTGGGGTGCGGGTCAAAATGGGCGTCTGGCCTGCGGCCATTTGGGGGTCGGGCGTCTCGCCCGAAAAGTCATCGCGACTGGCGGCCAAGATGGCCACCCCCCCCCAGTTTAGCTGCCGCCCAAGGTAACACAGGCATTCCTGCCTGTGCCTAAACCACAGACAAGAATGTCTGTGCCACCTCTTTCTGGGGGGCGGGCGACTCGCCCGACAAGTGCAACGGCCACAGTTTGCGCCGCCTCAGGAATTGCCAAGCCGGGACGCCCGATAGGCACAAAAATAATGCCGAATTGCAGTTTGGCGATTTTCCCGATAAAAACGGGCACACCCCCCGAAATTGTACCACAGCGCGTTTGCCGGACTGCCCATTATCCCGACCATCGCCTGTTTAAAAAACGCCGCAAACTCAAACTCGCCTGCGCAGGTTCCAATGAACGACATGAATCGTCGATATTTAACGCTTTGCGGGGGCAAATATATCCGGAGCGGAATGTCTTTATGCGCTTATCCCGGCAACCAGAGTTTGCACGATTGCGCCGGCAATTTCCAGCGGTTCGCATTCGCCGGCGCATGGGCGAACGTGTGAAAAGTTCAGCACCTTGTTGGCGTAGCCATTGACCAGGCACCACCACGCCAGCACCAGCGTATCCGGATCTCCTGAACGGATTTCACCGGCTTTCTGGCCCTGGCGGATCGTTTCCAGCAGCAACATGCGGCCATTGGCGGATGCCGCCTCCACCGGAGACGTCGGCGTTCCACCACAACAGCCATCGCGGCTTTTGCGCAATTCCGGCCGGTGCATCAGACGAAATTCCGCCGGATGTTCAATCGCAAAGCGAACAAATTCCACTCCCATGGCAACTAATTTATCCAGTGAATTGCCGCGGGTTTTGTGCTGCTGATGGCGTATGGTATCAATCATGGCGGTAATGCAGGAAACGGTGGCGGCTTCCAGAATAGCCCCTTTGTCGCGGAAATGGTGATAGGGTGCATTGTGGCTGACTCCCGCCTCCCGCGCCACAAGGCGAATCGTCAGGCCGTCTGGGCCGCGCTTGTCCACAATTTTAATCGCGGCGGAAACCAGAGCGGCACGCAAATTGCCATGGTGATAAGTGCGGGAAATGGCGGGTGCGGGCTTCCGTCGGGACCGGGGTGGGGGCCTGCGTATA
>JAJZEY010000295.1:0-4066 GCA_021805585.1 Planctomycetota bacterium | reverse complement strand
CCGGAGAGGCTTGCGTATAACCATTGATCTTGACATAGTCTAAATTGTAGCCTATCTTGACAGTGTCAACAAGGGTTGGTCGTCGTGGAAGTCTGTTGGCCGACCGCGAAGATTGATCCGGATGTGGCGATTCGCAGGCGCATCGCCCGGCGGGGTGTTGAACCCGAACCCGAAACTTGAAATGTTGTCCCCGAGATAGATCAGGACAGTTATGGAAAATCTTTCCCTATCGCCCCAAGGCCGATCAGAAAATGCTGATTATAAACCCGGTCGCGCCTTCCGGCGGGGCCTGGCGTTTGGGGTCATTCTGATGGGTCTGGGTCTGGCCGGCTGTTCCTTTGAACCGCCCCTGCATGTGCCCGTGGTGCCAAAAGTAAAAGCCTATACCGCCGGTTCGCCCGCCGATGGCGCTGTCGCCGTCAAGGGCGTGGGAAAGGCGGGCGTCAGCCAGCGGTTCGCCTATGGAAAAAGAATTCGGCGAACCTGGTGGAAACTTCTTAAATCGAAAAAGATTAATGCGTTGATCAAACGGGCTGTCGCCCACAGCCCGACCATTGCCGGGGCGCTGGCCACCCTGCAGGAGGCGCACCAGAACACAAAAGCCATAGATGGCGAAGGCTGGCCGCAGGTGTCCCTGACCGGTGGCGGCAACCGGCAGCGTTTCAGCGGTGCGCAGTTTGGCGGCCCAACCCGCAGCTTCAGTCTGTACACAGGGCAGGTGAATGTCAGTTACACGCCGGACCTGTTCGGTCTTAACAAGCTGGCCCGTCACCAGACCCGTGCCCTGGAAGACGCCCAGCGGTTTAATTTACAGGAGGCGTATTTAACGCTGGAGGGAAACACTGTTTCCGATGCCATATTAATGGCTTCATATGAATCGCAAATACGCACCACGAAAAAGCTTGTCACGATTCAGCGGAATATTCTCAAACTCTTCAGGCAACAGTATAAGCTCGGCGCGGTTACATATCTAGATGTATTAAATCAACGGACGCTGCTGGAAACCACAAGGGCCAAACTGCCCCCGCTGAAACAATCGCTTTCCGCGACGCGCCATGCCCTGGCGGTTCTGGTGGGAACGATTCCTTCCGAGGCGGCGTTGCCATCCATTCGACTCAAATCCCTGAATCTTCCAATGCGGATTCCCGTTTCGCTGCCGTCGGTGCTCACGCGCAATCGACCGGATATTAAACTCGCCGAGGCCGAGCTTCGCTCCGACAACGCCGCCATTGGCGTGGCCATTGCCAAAATGTACCCGACGGTTCAGCTTACCGGCGACCTGGGTTTTGAAAATGGCCGCATTCCCGATTTCTTCAATGCCTCAAGCCTGATCTGGGATGTGGCGGCCAATGCCAGCGTGACGCTGTTTGATGGCGGAACACTTATCGCCAACAAGCGGGCCGCCCAGGCGGCACTGCGGGCACAACTCGCAGCCTATCAATCCACCGTTCTGGCCGCGTTTCAACAGGTCGCCGATGCACTGCGGGCAATTCAGTATGACGCGACAGCGCTGAAGTTTAATCAGGCCGCCTATATCAGCGCCGGCCAGGCGTTCGTTCTGGCCCGCCGGCAATACCGCGCCGGTGCGATTGATTATCTTTCCCTTCTTAATACCCAAACGCAATACCAGCAGGCCCAGCTTGGAGTGGTTACCGCGGAGGCCCAGCGCTATCGGGATACCGCCGCTCTGTTTGTGGCATTGGGTGGCGGCTGGTGGCCGAAGCAATATTCCCATTCAAAACAGCCCAGCGCCCCGGCGCGGACCCAGCCGGCGGCGGCTGGAAAACCGGCGAATAAATCTAAATAAAGCCGATGCGATTCAATAAGCCACGTCCATTTAAGGATTTATCATCATGTTCAAACGTCTGTTTCTTGCGATATTTCTGCTGGTCATTATTGGCGGATTGCTGGTGGCTATTTTTGCCTTCAAGGCCTTTATAAACGGAAAAATAGCCTATGCCATGGCGCATCTGCCGGTGCCACCGGTCACGGTTTCCACCGCCAAAGCCGGTCAGGCTGCCTGGCCGGTGAATCTGTCGGCGGTCGGTTCCCTTGCCGCGGTGCAAAGTGTGGATTTAACCGCACAAATATCGGGCAATGTGACGGGAATTTATTTCCATTCCGGCAAACAGGTCAGGCGGGGGCAATTGCTTCTGCAAATTGACAATTCAACCCAGATGGCGCAATTACGCGTAGATCAGGCGAATTTAGCCCTGGCCAGGACCAATCTGGCAAGAACGGTCAAGTTGATCAAGGTTCGTGCCGCCGCGCAATCACAACTGGACACCTATCAGGCCAATGTGGCCACCGCCATGGCGCAGGTGCAGGCGGATAACTCCACCCTGGCCAAGCTGGCCATTCGTGCGCCGTTTGCGGGTTACCTGGGCCTGCGGCAAGTGAGTTTGGGACAATTTGTGGCACCGGGAACTTCCATTGTCGCACTGAATTCATGGCAGCCGATTTACGCGGTGTTTTCTATTCCGCAGAACAATATTGCCGCGCTGGCGCTGGGCCGCAAAGTGACGCTGCGGGTCAACAGCTTTCCCGGGCGGATATTCAGCGGAAAGATATCGGCGATTTCTTCACAGGTGGATGTGAATTCGCGGAACGTTCAGGTGCAGGCGACTTTTCCCAACAAAATGAAATTGCTTAAACCCGGCATGTTCGGCGATATTTCCGTGGCCACGGGCAAAGTGCTGCATGTGACGGTCGTACCCGCGTTGGCGGTGGCCTATAGCACCTATGGTGATTATGTGTATGTGGTGGAAAAGACCGGCAAGGGGAAAAAGGCCGTCCGCACCGCCAGGGAAATTCTGGTGCATCCGGGATCGCAACGTGGAGATATGGTGGCGATTCTATCCGGCATTAAGCCGGGTCAGACCGTTATAACCGTCGGGCAGATCAAACTTCACCCGGGCGCTGTGGTTTTAATTAATAATTCAGTCAAGCCATAAGCAGGAACAGTTTTCATGAAATTTACCGATATATTCGTCAAACGCTGGGTGCTGGCCAGCGCCATCAACCTGATTATTCTCATCATGGGCGTACGATGTTGGCTGGGCATGACCGTGCGGGAATACCCCAATATTGTCAATGCATTGGTCACGGTTACGACATCCTATCCGGGAGCCAGTCCGGAAAATGTGCAGGGGTTTATTACCGCCCGTCTTGAACAGGCCATCGCCCAGGCACCGGACATTGACTACATGACGGCAACCAGCGCTGAAAGCACCTCCGCCATCAGCGTGTACATGAAGCTTAATACGAATCCAAGTTCCGCCGTCGCACAGATTCTGGCCAAGGTCAAACAGGTTGCCAGCCAGTTGCCGCCGGAAAGTCAGTCCCCGGTCATAAACGAAACGGTGGGCGATTCCCGCGCCCTGATGTATCTGGCGTTTTACAGCAAAACCATGAATCAGCAGCAGATTGTGGATTATCTGCTGCGCGTGGTCCAGCCACAAGTTCAGGCGATTCCGGGCGTAAGTCAGGCACAAATTCTGCCGCCTGGAACCGGTTCCAGCGGCAACAGCTATGCGGTGCGCGTGTGGCTGCACCCGAATAAAATGGCGGCTCTGGGCATCACCGCCGCTGATGTTTCAACCGCTCTGGCCGCGAACAATTATATTTCCGCTATCGGCCGCATAAAAGGCAAAAACATTGCCAAGGTCATTACCGCGACCACGTCGCTGAATAACATCGGGCAGTTTCAGAAACTGATTGTCAATTATGTGAATGGCGCGCCGATTTACCTTCAAGATGTCGCCCGTGTGGAACTGGGTGCCCAAAGCTATAATTCCGCGGTTTATTTGAACGGCATTCCGGCGACTTTTATTGGTATTACGCCCACACCCGATGCCAACGACCTGACGGTGGCCCACCTGGCCCATGTGCTGTTCCGCCATATTCAAAAAACGGTTCCCAGCGGCATGCACGCGACCATTGGTTATGACGGCAGCATTTATATTACCAAGGCAATTCAGGAAGTGTACCATACCGTGGGCATTACGCTGGGTATTGTGGTGCTGGTGGTGTTCCTGTTTTTAGGTTCGTTGCGATCCCTGCTGAT
>JAJZEY010000387.1 GCA_021805585.1 Planctomycetota bacterium | reverse complement strand
CCGATCTGAACAATCCGCACACCCGGCAGGTGCTTCTTAAGCGACGCAATAATGTGCTCATAACCCTTTTTATAGGTGTTAAAAATCCCCTGATCAAAAGGCCGGTAGCTTGCGTCATTCATGCCGAGCATGATGGTGACCACATCCGGTTTGAAGGGAAATACGTCGCGTTTCAGGCGAAGATCAATGGGGCCTGCCCAGCCACCAGTCACGCGGTCGCCGCCGACGCCGGCATCCACAAAGCGAACATGAAGTTTCGGAAATCGCGTCAGGACATAGGTTTGCACATCGGCCGGATAGAACCGCTGCTCGGTAATGCTGTCTCCGTAAAAGCAGACACGGTCGCCATTTTTCAGAAAAAATGATTTTGCGGCCGCATGGGCCCGCGTGGCCGCAAATGGTGCAAGGAGAGTGATTGCCAACACCGGTAAAATACGAGATAACCGCACGCCGTGTCCCCTTAAAAATATTTTACGCATCGGGCCAGCCTCCGCCGGTGACCCGCAGAAGTGGTAGATTAGATTCCAATGCGGCCAATGTCAATTCGGCAGGCGGCTACGCCCAAAATAATTTGAAACTAATCGAGGAAAGTAGAACGTAAGGAAATCGGGGCATTTGCCCAAGCCAGACGGCCGATTCGTTTACGCGAGTTAGACGGGCTAAACCAGCGGCTTGGTCTGTCCCGATGGCGACCGCAATATTCACTGATACCATTTCCGACGTTACCACCACCCCTGCGGAGCGGCCGTTAAGAGCCAGGCGCAGCAGGGGTGCGGGTAACTCGGCGGCGATAATGGCAGCGCGCAATGAACTGGAGGCCTGTGGAATCTTTGAACGAACCGCTTCACTGGAATACCGGAGTGCTGTGCTTCAAGTTTTTCTTCCGTATGGGTGGTGAGCAGACGGTATCGGATGAACAGACTGCCAAGAACGTGCATTGGCTTGGTACGTTGCGGATGCCATTGTATGATTCAAATTATTGAAGCAAGGTCGGCCTTTCTCAAGGCAGTTTATGGTCGCACTGGATAAACAGTTTTTTCGCCACCACGGCAGCAAGCCGCGAAGCCGTGGCCGCTGGCGCGATGAGTCTTGGCAGGCTGGAAAAACTCCTGGTCGTCGGGCCGCAGACATCTTGTCTGCCCGTCGCCACCGCGATACATCCAATTCCTCCAATACCTCGTGTGCCAATGAAATAATCTATTGCGGCTACCGTTTTGATCCAGACACGCAGCTTTATTACGTCCGCAATCGGACATATAACCCGGTACTCGGCCGCTGGATTCAACGTGATCCGATTGGATATGACGGCGGGATTAATTTGTATCAGGTTGTTGGGAGCGGGCCGGTGGAAAACGTGGATCCAAGCGGGCTGGGACGACAGGGAAATTATCCAAGCCCGCCTTATCCTGGCCCCAACTGGGGGCATGGGTACGGTGATTTGATCTATAATTACGAGCTGCTAAAGGTAAAAGTGTGTCCGGCCGACCTCGCGAATGATATCAAGGCGGCCCGGCAACAACTCGGGCAATTCTCTGCGTTCAACCAAGGCAATATTGCTAACGTGCGGCTGAATCTGATAAGAGGGGGAATCTACGCCGATTTTGGCCTGGACTATTGGTCATTGGCGATTGGCAATTACCTCAATGGAAACGATAATTTAGTAAGGCTTATCTACGGTGGCCAATATCTGGAGGCGGTTACACAGAACAACCATTTTTTGGTCGGAATCCGACGTTGGTATGTGATGCCGTTCTCCAAGGATTCGTTTATTGTGTTTACTCAAGCGTATGAACGGGCGAACGGCTGGTCTAACTGGGTGGGTAACAAGGTGATCGACGTTGAATCTATCACCTTCCAAATCTGGGATCGAGAACTGATAAACGTCGCGTTATTCATAAAGGGAAGGCCGGGCGGGGCTTCCTGGGGTACCCCAATCAATTATTGGCACCAAACGCCGGGAGCGACGAACGCGAGCGGAAATCCCTGGATTCAGACGTTGCCGCCGTCGCAAAGAATTGGGTTGCCATCGACGCGATAAGCGTCGGTCACCAAGGAGTGACGCGACAGCGACGTGCCGTAAGAGCGCTTGCGCTTCCCATCCGATGATTCCGGAGTGTTTTGATGCGGTTTGCCAGTCTTAGGTCGTGGTTTCTAATTTCCGTGATACTGTGCGGGCTAATCGCTGTGGAGGTAACGGCGGTGGTCTCATCGCTTCACCAGATTAAGCACGCATCGCATTCGCCTGACGCGACTCCGGCGTGGATATATGTGCTGCTCCTGGCGGCCATGCCATCAGGTACGTTGCCCACGCTGGCCTGTCTGGCGGTCGCATGCTGGGCATTCCTTCATAGGTCAAACCGTGTCCCTTTCTTAATCGCCGGATTGGCCGTGTTAGATTACCTGTCGACAGCCGTGAGCCTTTGCGGGAGGGCCCTTTCTGGTTTTATGACCTACGGCGGATTATTCGGGCTCGGTGCCGCGTATTCCTACGGCGCGATCGCGACGTTAGCGCTCCTGATCTCAATCTGCCTCACGGTTATTCTAATTTTGTGCTGCGCAATCCGGGCCAAGCGGATTGGTCCGGCCGTTGCGGAAGTGCCGATCGTCGGGACAGAATTTCAATTGTTCAGGCGGCTTTTACGGTCTGCGGCGATCTGTTTCTTTTTTTATTTGATTATCCTCGCTCTATTTTCGACCTACGGCAGCTGGGCGGGGGGGCGCGTGGACGCCGAAATTCACGCGGCCCCCCGCTATCCCGGTTTCGCGGCGAGGCTCGGCGTGGCGAGCGGTCTGCTGCTTATTGTAGAGGGAATCTGGCCTTCGCCCGTTGTCATTGCTGCATCAGGCGCATCGGCCGAAAAATGGAGACTGGCTCTGATCGTTTGCGGCAGCGGGGCATTTGCCGCGTTCGGGGATTCTTGCTTGGTCTTCAGCGGCGCGATGCGCGACTGGTATTTCACGCGCTGGGTGTGGTGCGAGGCGGCAGTATATTTTGCGGCCGCTTATATGGCAGTTGCCGTAATTCTTGCCATGAAGGCAAATTCGATGGTCAATCGCTGGGGTGCCCGCCAGTTGTGATTGAATTTATGCTTCCGCGCCCAGTGCGCCGGCGCGGGCGGCGGATTTTGGGTCACAGCGGATTGTGATTCGACTAATATTCATAGTAATGGCGAATCGGGCGGCTGAAAACTGGTCGGAAAACATGGATTTATGGTGATAGATTGCCCGTTTTCGGTTGCGAATCCACTTCGGCGCATGAAAAAGAACCGTTGTGCGCAAACCGTCAGCGCGGAAGCGACAAGCAATCCATTTTTGGCCGCGCGTTCCGCCGCGATGCTGGACGCGAGACGGTGACGCCCATCATTGTCGCGTTTTGAACTGCTTTTTCACCTGGCAAAAGGCATTCGGTACATCGATCGATCTTAATCGTGGCGTTGCTTTCCGGACGCTGCGTGGCTCTGCTGCATTCAGTGGTATAATCCGACGTGGCATTCGAATAAAGGAATAGCTTCTTGGTCGCGGTGGAAGGAAAGCTCTCGCCACGGATTCTCGGCGCAAAACTCCGTCGCTGTGCAGCCTCCAGTTCCTCTGTTGCCCGCCAAAGCCCCCGGCGGCAGAATTGTGGTGCAGACATCTTGTCTGCCCGTCGTCCTCGCGATACCTCCAGTTCCTCCAATACCTCCTGTGCGAATTTTAATCATCAAAAGGCGTCCTTCACTGGCGTCGTGTGTTTGTGCGGTCGTGGTGAAGATCAGTTGCTGTTTAATGCGCATTGTTCATTGCCATGTGAGCAAATCGCCAAAATGTATAGAAATATGATGATATGTAAATATACTACTGTTACGCGTGGAATATCCACACCATGAAATGGGCTTGCTGGAGTTGGCGACCAAGACCCGCGGCTCACCATGGACGAAAGCGTGATTCACCTTTTCCGATCATCCGATGCGGCGAATCCGCCTGTCCTGTTTGATTCGCGGGCTGTGGAAACGGAGCCTGGCTAAGATTTTAAGACGCCGGCAACCGAACAGGACGGCATACCGTTATGCCTGGCCTGAGCCACCCCGCCACAGTTCGACTCTACACGTGGATCGGCCAATTTCCCAGACGGATCGGACAATGCCCGGTCAGCGTTCCGAATCCGGATTTACCGAAATGGCCGAATCGCGGACGCGTTTCGCCGCAGCATTCTATTGCGGCGGACTGGGAACGGGGCCGTGATTCAATTTTTGGGTCAGGCGGCGGACTGTTTTCAGGCACGCATCGCCGGCGCAATATCGTAGATGCTGCGCAATACCAACTGCCGGTTCAGTTCTTCCGGCGGCAGCGGCTTTTCCAGTGTGATATGAATCGTGCTGGTACGGCCCGGATACAAATGAATATAATTATCCGAATACGTGGCACCGGCGTTGCGCAATTCCGCCCAGAACCAGAGGGCCGGGACGTCGGTGGCAACTCGCAAATGGTAATGCCGGCCACTTCCGCGAATGGTGGATACAAGCGATGGTTTGTTCAGCTTAAGTTCCACGGGGCGCGTAAAGAAAAGTGTATTTTCCGCCACTCTGTGGCCCTGCACCAGCACCGTCGGCCAAATCAGCAGATTGGCCGCTCCATGAGTCTTGACCAGGTTGGAAAGGTCCAATGCGTGGGCCATGCGGCTGGTGCGGGCCGGAATCGTGATCATTCGGGAGCCATTTAAAAGCTCCTTGCCGGCCAAATCGGTGACTCGCCAGTACAGTTCACCGGACGCGTCCGTCTGGCGATCACTGGTAACAAACAATTCAGCCTTTCCCGTGGCAGGATCCGGAATGCCGCTGACCAGCACAGGCGCAAAGAAATGCCGCGACTGGTACTGAATCGTCTTCCAGCGGCGGTCGTAGTCGATCATCGACCAGGTGGGGCCGGGCCAGCAATCGTTATATTGCCAGATGGTGGCCGCCATCGACCGCGGCATGTCACGTCGCCAGTGTTCCACGCCGTAACGGATGCCGTAGGCCTGGTTGATCTGGGTCAATCGAAGCGCACTTTCAAAATCGTCAGGCGTTTTTCCAAAATACAGATTGGTATAGTGCATGATGATGCCAATGCCGTGACCGGTGCCATCCATTTCGTGGTAGCGCATGACCGGCGAATGGATTGAATCACGATCCGCGGCATCCGTGTAGGTGTCCACGGTTTTGGGCGCGGGAAATGACTGCATGCCGAATTCGGTCACAAATCCCTGAACGGTCCGGTATTGTTCAAACGGGGCGTTGCCATGCCAGACATTCCAGGTGTGAATGTCTCCACTGCCGGTGGCTCCGCTGCCGACTTCATAAAACGCGCCGGGCAGCAGACGTCGGACCGTTCCGCCGATGACTTCGCCAAAAAGATGGTAATATCC
>JAJZEY010000253.1:2425-5402 GCA_021805585.1 Planctomycetota bacterium | reverse complement strand
CATTACAAGAAAATAAGGCCAAGAATTAAAACAGATCCCGCCACGCGCCCCCAAAATGCTAAATGCCAACGGCTAACTGCTGAATGCTATCCGTTACATGCCACGATCATGGGCAGGATGCCCATGCTATAAACGCTCCCGTAAAAAGCGATCCGCTGCATGCTACGACCACGGGCAGAACGCCCGTGCTACGAGCGCCTGTCCGCCAGCCGAATACAACCCCGCAACCCACCGGACCAGTTGAACACATCTTACTCCCCCCGCAAAGGTCAAGCCACAAATATAATTATGTGATTTTTTTGTCCCGGGTCAGATGGGGTGTGGCTATCTTGCTACACTATTGGGCTAGATCAAGTTGAAGCACGCACTCCACCGCTTTCCAACCCGTACAGGCATAACGTAACTCCTGATATTTCCGTTGCCAAACGCGACAACCTGTTTCAGGGCACCACACCGCCGAAGGATCAATATCACGGTGACATTTCTATTTCGGGTAACAGGGTGACAGGTCTACTTCTTGAAGACAAAACCGGCGGGGAAATCACAATCCCAATACGCTTTTGCAAACCGGGGGTTTGTTTCCCGGCTTAATGCCACTTACAATAATCGCTCGTGAGGAGTCATTCATGCGAATGCTGTTAACAGGTCAGGTCGGGTTGGACCGAAAGGCCTATCTTGATGAAGTGCAGGCGATCGCGGACACCGCCGGGGAAAAGCTCAAAATTTTCCATGTCGGGGACCTGATGTACCGCGAAGCACCGGATGTTAGGCCCGGCCGCATTCTGGACCTGCCGCTTTCGCGGCTGAATTCGCTTCGCCGCGCCGTATTCCGGGACATTCTGGCTGAGGCGCGGGATCATCCGAATGTGATTATCAATTCTCACGCCACGTTTCGCTGGAAGCATGGTCTTTTTGCCGCATTCGATTTCGACCAGTTGGCGCAATTCAAGGCCGATATTTATGTCACCCTGCTGGATAACGTGGAAGCGGTGCATCAGCGGCTGATTCGCGACCGGAATACCGATCATTCGCTCAAAGACCTGATGGTGTGGCGCGAAGAGGAAATTCTGGCCACGGAAATTCTGGCGCGGGCCAACCCGGAACATCCCGGCCAGTTTTATGTGCTGGCCCGCGGGCGGACCACCAGCACCGCCAAAACGCTTTTCAAGCTTCTTTTGCGACCGCGGCAACGCAAGGTTTATCCAAGCTTTCCCATGAGCCATGTCATGGATATGCCGGAGGTTATCCGTGAAATTGACGATTTCCGCCGGAAGATGACCGGTGCCTTTATCACTTTTGATCCCGGCGATGTGGATGAAAAAGCCCTGGCGGACCGGGCTTTATCGGCGATGCAGGAAAATCAGCATAATCTTTCGCTGGAGGTCAATGGCGAACCGGTCACGATTCGCAACCAGGAGGTGTTGTCCATAGCCGGCGATATTAACGGCCAGATTTACGCCCGTGATTTTATGATGGTGCGACAAAGCGACATGATTGTCTCTTATATTCCGGAATTGCCGGACGGGCGGCCCGCGCTGTCCAGCGGCGTGGAACGCGAACTGCAACACGCCTACGACCATTCGCGCGAGGTATACGTGGTCTGGCGGCCTAAAACAGGTGCGAGTCCATTTGTTACCCAAACCGCCACGCGACTGTTTGGTTCAGTGAATGAAGCGATGGAATTTTTCGGTGCCCGCGGATATATGAATCCACATTCACTGTTTGACAAGGCTTAAGGCCACGGACAAAGCCGCATGTATGCCGCGTCCGCGTTAACCAGCCCGGGCGATAGCGAAAGCCGGATTAAATTTGCGGATAAAGCTCGCCAATGTAGCCGCGGGTTTGCAGCAGTTGCACAATTTTTTCCACGCTTTCTTCCACCGAAAGCAGATGGGTGGGAACTTCAAGATCGGCCTTCACCGGCGGTTCGTATGTCGCATTCACACCGGGCAGGTTTTTCACTTCGCCAGCCTCGGCCAAACGATAAATGCCGGAAGTGTCTCTCTGCTTGCATATTTCCAGCGGCGCTGAAAGCCAGACTTCCAGGAAGCGATCCGGACCGATCAGCCGACGGACTTTTTCGCGCACCGCCGCATGGGGTGAAAGCAGGGCGCAGATGCAGATCAGGCCGGTATCATTGAGAATTCTGGCCAGTCCGGCCGCGCGACGGAGATTTTCCGAGCGATCATCGGCACCAAAGCCAAGGTCGCTGGTCAAGCCCCGGCGAAGCTCCTGACCGTGCAGCACGGTAACAATTCGCCCATCATTGAACAGACGTTCTTCAAGGGCATAGGCCAGGGTGGCTTTTCCCGAACCGGTTAAGCCGGTCAGCAGAACCGTTACCGGATTCTGATTCAGCCGCTGACGACGGCGTGCCGGGGAAATTCGGGAAGCGGGTTGATTTGCCGATCCCTCCATGCGGGAGATCTCGCCCCATGGGTCCGCGGCACCGTGCGACTGTTCACGTTCCAGAATCATGCCACAGGCCACGGTATTGCTGGTCATACGGTCAATGACAATAAATGAACCCGTGCCGCGATTACGCTGATAGGCGTCAAACGATATCGGCCCGGTAGTGGAAATAGCGCACAGACCGACTTCATTGAGCTGCAGCGTTTCCAGTGGGCGGTCTTCCAGGGTGTTGACATCAATACCGTGAAGCAGGGTTATTTCAGCCGGCGTGGTGCGGGTGGTCTGTTTGATCAGGTAGCTGCCGGCCGGGTCCATCGGCTTTTCATTCAGCCATACCAGTCGTGCGGTAAATTCCTGGCCAAAATGCGGCGGATCCTGTGGATGGACCAGCATATCCCCGCGACTTATATCCACCTCATCGGTCAGCGTAAGGGTTACCGCCATGGGGCACCGGGCGGATTCCAGTTCGCCATCCAGAGTGACAATGGATTTTATTTTGCTGCGCCGGCCGGAAGGCAGCACCATAACCGAATCCCCCCGGCGTACCACGCCGGAAGCAACCGTA
>JAJZEY010000253.1:0-2415 GCA_021805585.1 Planctomycetota bacterium | reverse complement strand
GCCCCGGATATTCATATTGGGTCGCAGAACCATTTGCACCGGAAAACGGAAATTTTCCATGTTACGGTCAGATGCGATATGGACGGTTTCCAAATGGCCCAGCAAGGCAGGCCCCTGGTACCAGGGCATGCGGGAACTTGGTTCCACGACATTGTCGCCATTGAGTGCAGAAATGGGAATAAAATGCACATCCCGAATATCCAGCCGCTCGGCAAAAGCGGCATACTGGGCCTTGATTTCATTGAAGCGCAGTTCGGAAAAATTCATCAGGTCCATTTTGTTAATGGCCACGACCAGGTGGGAAATTCCCAGAAGCGAGCAGATAAAGCTGTGGCGGCGTGTTTGCGCAAGAACGCCATGCCGCGCATCCACCAGAATAATTGCCAACTGACAGGTGGAAGCGCCGGTGGCCATGTTGCGGGTGTATTGTTCATGCCCGGGCGTGTCGGCGATGATAAATTTGCGTTTGTCCGTGGAAAAATAACGATAGGCGACATCAATGGTGATGCCCTGCTCCCGTTCGGCCTTAAGACCATCGGTCAGCAGGGCCAGGTCCACCCCCCCGCCGGTGGTGCCATGTTTGACACTGTCACGGCGAATGGCGGCAAGCTGGTCTTCATAGATCATTTTGGTGTCGTGAAGCAGACGACCGATAAGCGTGCTTTTACCGTCATCCACGCTGCCACAGGTTAAAAAACGCAGCATTTCCTTGCGCTGGTTGCGTGCCAGATAACTGTGAATATCTTCGTTGTTCAGGGCCTGTTCGATGGCGGTCATGGTATGGACTTTCCTTGTGTTTAAAGCGAATGTCGGGCGACGCGGCGGGTGCCCGGACGAGTGCGGCCTTGGGGCGGCTTAGAAATATCCCTCACGCTTTTTCGCCTCCATGGATCCCTGTTCGTCGTGGTCGATGGCGCGGCCGGAGCGTTCCGACTGGCGGAAGAGCAGCATTTCCTCAATTATTTTTTCCAGCGTATCGGCCCGGGATTCAATCGCCCCGGTAAGCGGATAACAGCCCAGCGTGCGGAAGCGGACCATTTTGATTTCCGGCTTTTCGCCATCATGCAGCGGATAGCGGTGGTCATTGACATAAATAAGCTGCGGGTCCCGATGAACAACGGGCCGCGGAGCCGCGAAATAAAGCGGACAGATGGGAATTTTCTCAAAATGAATATATTGCCATATATCCAGCTCTGTCCAGTTGGAAAGCGGAAAGACCCGAATCGAATCCCCTTTGTTGATGCGGGCGTTGTACAAATTCCACATTTCCGGCCGCTGATTTTTGGGGTCCCACTGATAATGCCGGTCGCGGAACGAGAAGATGCGTTCCTTGGCGCGGGATTTTTCCTCTTCGCGGCGGGCACCGCCAAAGGCGGCGTCAAACTGATGCCGGCGCAGGGCTTGCAGCAATCCCTGCAGGTTCATGTTGTAGGTATATTTCACGCTGCCTGAATCAAACGGGTTGATGCCGGCCTTAATGGCGTCCCAGTTGGTGTTCACCAGCAATTTCAGGTCAAATTCCGCAACCTGCGAATCACGAAACCGGTAGACTTCCTGAAAGTCCCAGGTGGTGTCAATGTGCAGAAACGGAAAGGGAACCTTGGCGGGAAAAAAGGCCTTCCGCGCCAGATGCAGCATGACCGACGAATCCTTGCCACTGGAAAACAGCATGACCGGATTGGCGAATTCGGCGACCACTTCTCGAATGATATGAATACTTTCGGCCTCCAGTTCGCGCAGATGGGTAAGCGGAGTTTCGGCATTGGCGTGGCCGGTGATGCTGGCGGTATCGGGTGATTCCTGCATAGTCTGCAAAGTGTAGCTCCTGCCGGGTGCCTGTCCAAGGGTTTGGGACAAATCCAACCGTTGGAACTATTCCGATAAGAATAGTAGGAGATTAGCCCTTAGTCAAGTCCGGTACCGCCCGACCCGACCAAATGGGCGTTTTTTGCCGACAATGCGAAACGGAAAATCGTGGTGTGCCCGCTTTTATCGGGAAGGACGTTGTGCTGCGATTCGGCAATATTTTTGTGCTCATAAGGTGCCCTGGCCAGCCAATTGCACTTCTTTTACCTGCTCAACACTCTCCTGAGACTATGCAGCAAGCCCCGCAGTCAGGCAACTCGGGGTCAATTTTGTGGTTAAAATTGCCACAGCCTCTGCGTTGCCGCGGCAACGCTGGCGAGCTTCGTCGTCGCAAGAAAGGAAACACTTGAGTGTTCGGTCGAGGCTGTGCCCCGGCTATCTATGCGATATTTTCCCTTCCGGAAAAAAGGTGGGCAAACCTGAAAATCGGTTTTTTTACCGCCGTCTTGCCAATCACCGCTTAAAGCGTAAAATACGTTGCTCTCGATTGGGAATTCAATCGGGTGCCCCATTCTCTGAGGCCGTAGCTCAGCTGGTAGAGCAACAGAC
>JAJZEY010000411.1 GCA_021805585.1 Planctomycetota bacterium | reverse complement strand
TCTTGGCCCAATTCAGTATCGCTTCGGGAATATCGGCTGATCCGGTGGCGACATCCAGAATGGTCATCGGCCCGGCCGGTAAAAGTCCCGCGGAAGCCCAGTCCTTCAAATGGTGCACCACTACTTGGGTTCCACCAAGTGCGCGGTTTACCCAGCGGATATAGTCAAGCTCGCGAAGCAAATCCTGCCGCGAAACATTCGGGGCATCCATGTATTCGCGCAAATGCGTGGGTCGGGCGGATATCATATTGCACCAGACGGTTTACGGCATGGTGGTCGCCGGCGCGGTGGCTGGGGCCGCATTGGGACTCGGACTGCCCAACGGGCTTAGTGTGTTGGCCGCACCGTCGCCGGCCGTTGAACTGGTTGGCGCAATAACCAGATACACATAAGTGTGAAACCAACTGTGTTTGATTGTAACGGTGCAGCTTTCCGGTGGCTTGCTGAAGGATTCCACAATACCCGCGGGCCCCTGTGTTTCCTGTTGCAGCGCCCAACCGTCGGTGGGCATGTAATGGCTATAAAACCGTGCCACGGAAAGCCGCGGGTCGGAACCTTTGTACACCTGATTCACCAGCCGCAGATTTGATCCGGGAATAAGCGTGAAAGACGAATGGCTTAGCTGAATATGAAAGCCATCCGGAATTGGAACATCGGCCACCGGCGGATTAAGTCCGGGGGCCAGAAGTGTCCGCGGTGATCCGCTGGAACAGCCTGCCAGAAGGCATCCGGCGGCTGCAAGAAGCATAGCGCCAAGCGTCATGGAAATCGGTCTTGTCATGGTCGTCTCCTGTGTTTAAAAACCCGTTTGTTTATCCGTGCGGCCGGTGGGGCATTGCCCACGCTGCGCTGCCGCCCTTCCGGAACCAGGCTTTATTATAGCCGATAGGCTTGGGTTGCGGTTCTTTCGTAAATCCATTCTTGCTCGTCGGCGGTAAGCCGGGCGGTAAGAGATCGCAGCGCATTAAACCACCGCTGATATCCCCCCGCGACCGCACACACCGGCCAGTCGGAACCGAACATGATCCGTTGCGGGCCGAAGGCTTCCAATACGGTATCCACGTAAGGCTGCAGGAATTTTTCCGACCAGCCCGCCCAATCAGCTTCAGTCACCATTCCGGAGAGCTTGCAATAGACGTTCGGCCGATGGGCAAGATTTCGTAAATCGGTTCGCCACGGCTCAAGTCGAGCCTGTTTTATGTTGGGCTTGGCAATATGGTCAAGAATGAAAATCTGCCGCGGATGCCGGTCCACGAGTTGAATGCCCACAGGCAGGTGGCGCGCGAAAATAAGCAGGTCGTAGCGCAGGCCCAGCGTAGCCAGGCAGCTAAGGCCCGCGTTAAAATCGGCACGCAGCATATAGCCGTCGTCGGCTTCATCGTGCAGTACGTGGCGCACGCCTTTAAGCCGGGCATTGGCGGCATATTGTTCAAGAATTCCGCCGACATCCCTGTCAATCAATGGCACCCACCCGACTACGCCGCGAACAAAAGGATTCTGTGCGGCGAGGTTCAGCAAAAAATTCGTTTCTTCCAGTATTTGCCTCGCCTGAACACTGACCACGCCTGAAATGCCCGCTGCGTCAAGTTCTGTCTTCAGGTGATCGGGGAGGTAATCGCGCCGCAGTGTGGCCAGCGATTCATTCATCCAGGGGTAATCGGCCTCCCTGTATTGCCAGAAATGATGGTGTGCATCAATCATTAAAGAAGTCCTTTTGCGGCGGATATATTTTCCAGGCAAGCGTGGCTAGTCATCAAAAATTTCCGGATCGGGCTTGGCGGGTTGAATCTGAATGGAAGCCGGCTGGGTCGGGCAGGCCTGTTCGCACATGCCACAGCCGACGCATCCGCTCGGTTTCACCAGCACCCGCCCGGTGGTGTCACTGACCACAATGGCCTGTTCGCCCAGGGGGCAGCTTTCCAGGCAAAGGCGGCAATCCTCGCCGTGGTAGCGCAGGCATGATTCATGGGTGACAATGGCCAGCCCCATGCGGATATGAAATTTATCCACCAGTGTCAGGGCGCCGCTGGGGCATATTTTCATACAGGCCTGTTCATCGCATACCACGCAGGGTGCCAATGCCGGCACAATGTACGGAAATCCATCGCCGACTTGATTGGTGCTATCCAGTTGGATGCACTTGACCGGACAAGCCGCGGAACACTGCCCGCAGCGGGAGCATAGCGTCTCGAATTCGTCACCCGGTTTAGCCCCCGGCGGACGCAGAAAAACGGTCGGTTCGGGCTGATAAGGCGGGGGAGTAACCTCATCCATATCATCAGAAAACGATTGTGGGAATTTGCCCTGCAGAGCGCTGGTCATCGGTTCCACACGGCGTTCCACCAGATGGGCCAGGGGGTTTAAGGCATCGCGGAAGGCCTTGGCGAAAAAATCGCGGCGGCCGGGATCCTGGGGCGAATCGGCGGGTTGGGGCGTTGCGGGTGTGGAATTCTGATCCATAGGCGTATGATTATAGTGGATGGGAGAATGATAAAAAACAAGGCGATAATGTCGTCTACGCGAAAAATTAAAAGTGATGGCATTTTTAATTGAAACTGAGTCTCAATGGACTTATAGTGTTTTTGCTGCGGGCCATTGGCGCCATTCGGGCGTGGGCATTCTGTTCGGTAAGATAAGCGGTCGGCAAGGTAAGGACAGTTGATTCATGCGTTCCCCGGTTAACCGTCGCACCAGAAGTTCCACGTTCGATGGGTCGCAAGGCCTGAAATCCAAAGATAATCCACAGGTGGCGTGCGGGGCAAAATCGGATGAAGCTGTCGGCACGCCGCGGACCGCGCCAAATCCGGTGCCGCTGTGGAAGCTGATGTTGCTGGTCATGGGGCCGGGGCTGGTGGTCATGCTGGCGGACACCGACGCAGGCAGCGCCATTACCGCTGCGCAAAGTGGGGCGCAATTTGCCTATAAACTTCTCCCGTTTCAGGTTATTTTAATTCCCATTCTGTATGTGGTGCAGGAACTGACCGTACGCCTTGGTCTGGCAACTCAGCGCGGCCACGGAGAGCTGATTAAGGAGCGATTCGGCGCATTCTGGGCGTGGATTTCCGTGGGCACCCTGGTGGTGTCCTGCCTGGGCGCGTTAATGACGGAATTCGCCGGAATTTCCGGAGTCGGTCTCCTGTTTGGCGTGCCCCAGTGGGCCAGTATTGGCGGAACGATTCTATTTCTGGTTGTGGTGGTGGCGACCGGCAGCTACCGGCAGGTGGAAATTGTGGCGCTTCTGATTGGTTTGTTTGAATTCGCGTTTATCGCCGTGGCCGTTGTGGCCCGCCCGGACCCTCACGCGATGCTTGCGGATTCCATTCGCATGCCGCTGGCAAATAAAGACTTTTTATTTCTGGTTGCCGGAAATGTTGGTGCCGTCATAATGCCCTGGATGGTTTTTTATCAGCAGTCGGCGGTAATAGACAAAGGTCTTTCCATCCGGCATATCCGCCCGGCGCGCTGGGATACGCTGCTGGGCGCGTTTGTCACGCAAATTATCATGGCCTCAATTCTGATTCTTACCGCCGCAACCATCGGCAGGACCAATCCGCAAACGCCGTTGAATTCCGTTCAGGAAATTGCCAAAGCTTTAACCCCGCTTATCGGTTCCTACTGGGGACGTGTCGTGTTTGCAATGGGAATGCTGGGCGCGGCGCTGGTCGCCACGATTGTGGTATCTTTAACCGCGGCTTGGGGGCTGGGCGAAGTGACCGGGTACAAGCGTTCGCTGGCGCACCATCCTTTTGAAGCGCCCTGGTTTTATGTGGTCTACACTCTTAGCCTGCTTTTTGGCGCGGGCATCGTTCTTTCCGGGATTAACCTGGTTAAATTATCGGTCGGTGTGGAGGTCATGAACGCGCTGTTGCTGCCGGTGGTTCTTGGCTTCTTGTTTATGCTGGCAATCAAGGCAATTCCGGAACCATGGCGACTCAAAGGCCCGTACGCCTGGGTGGTGGGGGGCATTGTCGTGCTTACATCGGTCGTGGGTGTTTATGCCGGGCTGGCGGGGATTTTTTTCTGACACTTATCTTTCCGGGCGGGTCGGCCTACAATCAGGCCATGGGTAATCGTAATGCCATTGTTGTGCCTTTGCGGCCTCGTGCCGCTTGGACTCAGGCGCTCAAAGAAATTCAACACGGTGCCTGCCGCATCGACCGCGTGGGGCGCTGGCCCACCGCGAATATCCGCATCCTGCATGCCGCCGGTGCCTTGGGCTGGTCGATTCCGCGCCGCTTCGGCGGGCGTCCGCTTGGTGCCTTGGCTTTGCATCAGCGTTATGAACAGCTTGCTGCGGTCTGCCTGGCATCGGCGCTGATCCTCACACAGCGGGATGCGGCACTGGAATTTCTTGCCTGTGTTCCCGGAAATGCCCTGGCCGAAAAGCTGCTGCGGCAGGCCGCCGCCAACCGAGTTTTCCTCACCATCGGCATTGCCCAACTGACCACCTCCGGCCAGCATGATTTACCGCGTGTCACGGCCCGACAATGCTCCGGCGGCTGGATTATTTCCGGGGTTATCCCCTGGGCGACCGGCGCGCATCATGCGGACTGGATCGTGGCCGGGGCGACTCTTGCGGATAATAATTGCAAATCAATGGGAATATCCGGCGGGCAATTGCTGTTTCTGCTTTCCACCCGGCGGCGCGGCGTTACCGTTTTGCCGGCGGATAAACTTTCCACCCTTAATGCCACAGGCACCGCGCGCGTTCGGCTCAAGAGCGTGCGGGTTCTGGATGGGGAAATTCTGGCCGGCCCGGCCGCGAATGTGCTTTCCGTTCGCCAAAGACAAAAGCGTTTCAGTCTCAATACCTGCATTCTGCCGCTGGGCGTGGCGGGCGGTGCGCTGGCTATGGCCAGTGAACTTGCGGTGGGCCGATCGGCGGAAAGCCGACGGGCTGTGGATGAATTGCGCCGACGGCTTGGCGAACTGCGTGCCACGGTTTACGCCGTCGGCACGGGCCGCCACAGTGCAGGTCCTGATTCAACCTCTCTGGCCGTGGAAGCGGATTTGCAGCCAACCGCCGCACCGGATAAGACAAGTCTGCGGGCGGCGGCCAACGTGGTGTGCGGTCAGGCGGCCCTGGCCGCACTGGAACTGGCGAAGGGCCGGGGCCTTTCGCTGCACCATGCGGCCCAGCGGCGCGCCCGGGAAAGTCATTTCTTTTTTGTCTGGTCCAGTCCCTCCGCGGTAATTGACCAGACTCTCGCGATGCTGGCGGGCTTAACGGAACGGCTGACTTCCGATAATGCCCGCAGCCATTGCCCAGCCCCCGGATTTGAAATGGGGCGGCTGCGTGCAAAGCAATAGGCCGAGGCTCAGGGAAAGCGGGCGCGACGCCAATGCCGCATGTGATTCAAGGCAAAATAGAAATTAAAATATTTGTATTTGTGGCTTGACATTTG
>JAJZEY010000459.1 GCA_021805585.1 Planctomycetota bacterium | reverse complement strand
ATAACGGGTATCTGAAATTGCCGGTGGTCGGATCCTTGCCGTGGAGCCAGTTGCAGCGCCCGCACACCGTCAAACTGTGGCATTTGAAATGGAGCACTTTTATGATTCGCCTTTCTTTTTTCCGCCCGACTCACCGTAAAGAAATGGCATCCAAAACCCGGCGCGCACCGGCAGCCTACGGAATCCGCGCATTGGTTGCCGCCATAAGTGCCGCGTGCATTACCGGAACCGCCGCGCCGCACGTACGCGCCGCCGCCGCTGCTGCGGTTGCCGCCGCTCCGGCCGCGCATCGGGTTGCGGAAATAACACTTCAAGGTCAATTGCTTTCCCGTCCCCAGGGCTTTTCGCTATCGCTTTTCAACCTTGGCCCCAGCCATCAGCCGTCGCTCACGCAACTGATGACCAAGCTCGACCGTATCGCCAAAAACCCTGCCGTGGATGGGGTTTATTTTGACCTTAAATCTTTCTCTCTTAGTCTCACGCAGGCACAGGAACTTGGCGGCCTGATTGAGCACCTTCGCAAAGCCCACAAACAGGTCGCCGTATACGCTTCTAATTTTGACACCAACACCTACCTGATGGCCAGCTATGCCAATACCGTCATGATGGCCAAACACGGAGACATGTTTCTGCCCGGGGTGGCATTGCAGTTAATGTTCTTTAAGGGAATTTTGGCCAAATTCCATATCCATGCCGATATGGTCCAGATCGGTAAATTTAAAGGTGCCGAGGAACCCCTTACCCGTGAATCCGCCAGTCCCGCATTTGCCGCCCAGGTTCAAGGCCTGGTGGACGCCTGGTACGGCCAGATTGTGCAAACCATCTCCCGGAACCGCAAAATCGCGCCGGCCAAAGTGAAAGCCGCCATCGACAACGGCTGGATGGAAGCCTCCGCAGCCGGCAAACTGGGCCTCCTGGATCAACTACTTACACCCCAACGGGTTAAACCCTGGCTGGAAAAACATTTCACCGGCGGCTGTGTTCTGGTTCGCCACCTGAAGGGCGATGTGCATCATCCAATAGACTTAAGCAGCCCGCTGGCCCTTTTTCAGTTGCTTGGCACGCCATCCCATCATCATGCATCCAATAAAACCGCCATCGCCGTCATCTGTGCGGATGGCGTGATCATGGATAATTCCGCCACCAACTCCCGCAATGACGCCATTATCACCCCAGCCATGATTCGTCGACAGATTAATAAGGCCCTGGACAATTCACATGTCAAGGCCATCGTTTTGCGGGTCGATTCGCCCGGTGGTTCCGCGGAAGCCAGTGAAGACATTTGGCAGATTCTTCATGCCGCCGGAAAAATCAAGCCGCTCAGCGTGTCCATGGGCGCGGAAGCCGCCAGCGGAGGCTATTATATTTCCACTGCCGGGTCCAGCATTACCGCCGACCCCGGTACCATTGCCGGTTCCATCGGTGTGGTCGGTGGAAAAGTGGTGTATGGCAACCTTCTTAAAAAGCTGGGCATTGGCCTGGAAACCTTCGCCAAAGGAAAGAATGCCGGACTGTTTAATCCCACAGAATCCTTCACGCCTGAACAACGCACTTATGTCACCGAGCTTATGCGACGCACCTACGCGCTGTTTACGCGCCGCGTCATGCAGGCTCGCCACGGTAAAATCGCCAATATTCAGGCGGTCGCTCGCGGCCGCCTTTTCGCCGGACAAGCCGCCATTAAAGCCGGTCTGGTGGACCGCGTCGGATCCCTTAGCAGCGTCATATCCGCGGCGGCCAAAACCGCGCACGTCAAAGGGAGCTATCAAGTGCTGGTGTATCCACAGGCTCATAGTCTCTCGCAAATGATCCGTGAGAAACTCGGTATCAGCACGGAATTGCCGATGGGCTTGAACATGGTTATTTCCGGCATGCCGCGATCCTACCGCAACACCACGCTGCAAATGATCGACCTGCTCCACGTGCTGGAATCCGACCAGGTGATGCTGGCCGCACCGATCGGGTTTGTCGAAAAATAGCCGCCGCCTTCATGACCACCATCGCACGGTGATTGGCCAGTGCTCTGTCAAGCCTGCAAATATAGGATTGACAGAGTACCGGCCCCCGGCGGAGAACTTTTTCCCAACGAATCTGTCATGGCCACCATCTTATCCAATTCCTTACATGCACTCGTGACACCAGCCCTTTACGCCGTATAATCCCAACCCAAGGCACACCCGCACGGCCGCCTCGCCGCGACGGCGGAAATGGGCCGGAACCGAAGATATGGTGGAGCATTTGACCATGGCAACTCTGGAGGAAACCCAGCCCCAGCGATCCAACGTGGTCGGCTATTGGGTTGCCTCCGCCCTGGTTTTACTGGGAGCCGCTCTGCTGGCTGGCCTGCTCCAGCGCAGCGTATTAAGTCATGTCCACGTTCCGGTGCGGGCCTGGCAACTTCCGCTGGATGCCGCGGAATCCCTGAGCCGAATGATCGTGGCGTATATCGTTTCCCTCCTTTTTTCGTTAAGTGTCGGAATTTACGCCGCACGCAACCGCAAAGCCGAACGTATTATTCTGCCTGTATTGGATATTCTTCAGTCCATTCCCATTGTCAGTTTCTTTCCGGCCGCACTGGCGGTGGCGGCGGCGGTTTTCGGCGGCGGACGATTGGGAATGGAATTCAGCGCGATTGTTCTTATTTTCACCGGCATGGCTTGGAATATGGCGTTTTCCGTTTATGAAAGCCTGCGCATGATGCCGCCACAAACCGTGGAAGCAGCCGAAAGCTTTGGCATTCGCGGCACTCAAAGGTTTTTCGCCATTACACTGCCCGTTTGCATTCCAGGGTTATTATACAACAGTATCGTCAGTTGGGCCGCGGGCTGGTTCGCCCTGACGGCTTGCGAAATTCTGACCGTTGGAAATCAAAATATCACGCTGCCGGGGCTTGGCAGTTTTCTGGGACAGGCGGTCGATTCGCGCCATCCGATTTTGTACAATTGCATGGGAGCCGGCACGCTGATGCTGATCGTGCTGTTGATGGAATTTTTTATTTGGAGACCGCTGGGCGTCTGGGCTGAACGTTTTAAATATGAAATGTCGGTCTCCACGCTTTCACGTGATCATCGGGGAATTCTGGGCTGGTACCAGAAAGGGCGCGTACCGCGACTGGCTATGGACTATATCGTGCATCCGTTGAATCGGGCGACCAGCCGATGCTTTCGCCGCCTGCATGGCACCGCCAGCGCCATTACCGTGCCACGTATTGAAGTGGTGCGGCCGGTGGTTCGACTGTGGAACGTCAGCCAGCGCCTGCTCGGCTGGCTTACGATAATCGTACTGGTTCTGGGCGGCGGGTTTTATTCCTGGCATGTGATCGCAGCCGGCGTATCGCCCCTGGCCAAACTTATTCCCGAAGCCATTGCAAGGTCATATCTGCGAATCCTTTTGGCGTATCTGCTGTCCCTGGCGTGGATCATTCCCACGGTTCTTTGGGCGCGCAGCCGTCCGCGGGCACTTCGTGCTCTTTCATCGGTCTCCCAGTCGCTGGCCAGCATGCCGCCGATCGCACTGTTGTTTATTGTGGTAAGTGTATTTGTGCGACACATGGATCTTGGCCCGCGCTGGGGCGTGGAACTTGCCTGTCTGTTTTTGCTGATGAATGGCGTGCAATGGTATGTTCTATACAATATGCTCGGCGGTATAAGCCGAATCCCCGGCGATCTGATTGAAGCGACCGACGCCATGGGCCTGCCGCGCATGATGAAATGGAAAAAACTGATTCTTCCGGCTATTCTCCCGTCCCTTTTCACCGGAACCATTACCGCATTTGGCGGCGGATGGAACACGCTTATTTTCAGCGAATCCATCAGTTACGCCAATCGCTATTACCATGTGCTTGGTATCGGATGGCTGCTGGATGTCGCATCGGTCGGCGGTAATCCGCCCATCGCCTCCGGCGCGCCGCTTCCCAAAGGAGAAAGCGCTTCGCTTTTGCTTCTGGCGGTCGCCAGCCTTATCCTGCTTATTGTCGTTTTAAACCGCCTTTTATGGAAGCGGCTGCAGGCTTGGGCGGTGGATCGTTTCCGACTTGATTACTGACGCGACCGGCCACCACCACCGCCGAAAATATTAAAATATGATTCGGACCTGAATTCAGAGTAATACATGCTTTTAAGACTTGAAGACATCAGCAAGGTTTACCAGAGCGACGGACCGCCGGCGACGATCCTCACCGATCTGAATTTGAGTGTTGACGCCGGACAGTTTGTCTGTCTTGTAGGCCCTTCCGGCTGTGGCAAATCCACCACCCTACGACTCATAAACGGCCTCCTGCCGCCGAGCAGGGGCAAGGTCTACTTTAAAGATAAGCCGCTCATGGGCATAAACCTGGAATGCGCTCTGGTCTTTCAGAATTTTGCGCTGCTGCCATGGCTTACCGTAACCCAGAACGTCCTATTGGCACTGGAAGCCCGCGGGATGCCATTGGCTGAAGCAAAAAAACGCGCTGCATATTATATTGACAAGGTCGGACTTGATGGATTTGAAGCCGCTTACCCGCGCGAACTTTCGGGTGGCATGAAGCAGCGCGTGGGCATTGCGCGCGCATTAAGTGTGGAACCCGAACTACTGTTAATGGATGAACCCTTCAGCGCCCTGGACCCCCTTACCAGCATTAACCTGCGCGAGGAACTCCTGGATATCTGGGCGGACCCGAATCTGGCGGTCAGCACCGTTATTATGGTAACTCATAATATTGAAGAGGCCGTTGAGCTTGCCGACCGCGTGGTGCTGATCGGCGGGAGACCCGGACGGATTCTGGCCGATATTGATATTGCCATTCCCCGGCCCCGCCATAAGAATTCAGAACAGTTCAGCCGCTATGTCGATTCCATTTTCAGTCTGATGGCCGAGATATAATCCGGCCGTAAGGAGCTTCTACCATGAGCAATAACACCAACGACCCATCCCATTTCGCCGATCAGCCGCAGAAGCATGAATTGCCTGTCGTGCCGGTTCCCCCCACCGGTCTAAGCAAGGTGCTGGGGCTGCTGGAAATGCTGGATGACCATGGCGGCAAAGAAGATATTTATAAGCTGGCCCGCGAATTGCGCGACAGCTTTGGTGAACTGCTGCTGATTATCAAGGCGGCGGAAGTGTTGGGCTTTGTGGACACCCCCGGCGGGGATCTGGTCATGCTGCCGCTTGGCAAACAGATGATCGAAGTACCGGTGAACGAAAAGAAAAAGCTTATCGCCGGTCAGGTGCGAAATCTGCCGCTGTTCGTACATTTTCAGAACTTTCTCTCCCAGCGTGAAAGCAAAGGCGCCACACGTCAGGAAATCATAGAGGAAATTCAGCGCATTCTTCCCACTGAACGCGCCAAACCGCAGTACGATGCCGTATTAAACTGGGGCCGTTATGCCGAAATTTTTTCCTATAACCGCGACCAGGACCTGTTTGAACTTGTCGTGCCGGCGGATGGC
>JAJZEY010000221.1 GCA_021805585.1 Planctomycetota bacterium | reverse complement strand
ACTGAAAAGGGCTTGCCCTGATACATGGTGATCTGCACGGCGGTATCCGGCTTCAAATACTGCACGGCTTCGCCCACCACATCGCCGGAGAGTTCCAGTTGTTCGTAGTCGACCAGGTCCATGAAGCAATGCCGCCCGTTATCGGAGTACAGGTATTGCATCGGCTTTTGTTCGAGAAACGCTTCTTCAAGCGTGTCATCCACGCGGAATCGCTGCTCTATAATGCTGCCGGTCTGGGTGTCCTTAAGCTTTACCTGCATGAAGGAACGCCAGTTTCCCTTGGAAACTTTGGCAAAATCATGGACGACATATAGCTTGTTGTTGTATTCGACCGCTACGCCTCGCCGCAGGTCGATAGCCTTGATGGACATGCAAACCCCGTTTCAGGTACATAAAAAATAAGCGCCGCACGGCGGCGCTATTCGCCAATTGCCCTCATGGGGATTCGAACCCCAGTTACAGGCGTGAAAAGCCCGTGTCCTAGGCCTCTAGACGATGAGGGCGAACCAGAGCCGAGCATTATACCAAGCCTTTTCAAAGGCGACAAATCGTCTGAATTCAAGTTCAAACCCGCGGCCTGTTCCCCGGCACGCTGTGCGTCGGCATTGGTTGGCCAAACGGCGGCGGACCTTTCGACGAAAATCGCAATTGCAGGTAACCTGAATTCAGCCTGGATTGGGCGGGGATTTAAATTGGACTTAAATTCGGATTTAATTTGAACGTCGAATCGGCTAACATGACCGGCACAGAACTCCGGTCCGCGAGTTTAATTTTTGAGTTTGCAGGAATCATGGTGTGAACGCGAACGACATTCCGCCTCCAACGTGGCCTTTTCTGCTGGCAACCGGCCTTACTTTGGTTACAGGGGTGGTCCTGTGGCTGGAAGCCGTTCGGGTGGCGCGGCCGCTGGTAACGTTGCTTATGGTGGTCGTGGGGGCATGCGGTGGCTTTCTTGTGCCGGTATTGTGGCACGCAAACCTGGCCCGCCTGACCACTGTTATTACGGGCATTATTGCGGGACTTATTCTGGGTGGTCTGCTGTTCCGCATCACGCAGGCGGTTTTGGCCGGTCTTATTGCCGCGGCAATCGTGGTGGGCGTGGCAAGTTTTTATGATGGCATATGGACTCCCCGGGCGCTGCATAGCCTGACCGCCGTCGTGCGGATGGGCGGCGGAAAAAAGATCGCCGCGGCGGGGCCGGCGGATCACGCGGCACCATTGCCGGGGGCGAGGCCGGCTGCTTCCACCGCCGCGAGAACGGGCGGCAACGCTGCTTCGACCGCCGCGGGAACACAAACCCGTAAGGTCAAGCCAACCTGGATGTGGCAAGTGGTCACAGGCGTGTGGGCCAATATTCATGATCGGCTGGGCAAGTTGTCCGCCGGGCAACGCAGTGCCATGTATGCCATGGCGGCCGGGGCGGGGCTGATTGCGCTTCTGCTGGGCATTATTTTTTCGCGGGCAACAAGTCTGGTGGGTGGGGCGTGGCTTGGTACGCTGATGATCTTTGCCGCGCTTGCCTTGGCGGGCGAGTGGTATAGTCCGAAAAATCTGGCCTGGGCCGTCCAGCGGCTGCATCCGACCTGGATATTTACCGCCTGCGGCCTGCTGGGCATGGCGGTGCAATATCGCCATATTCACCGGCAGAAGAAGAATAAAAAGAAGGACGCGGGCGAGGAAAAAAAATAATTCCACCACGGTTTTCCGCATGCCGGTTTCCGGCAGCAGTTGCCGGGATAAACGCTCGGAATTCCTTTTGCATCAGGGATGATGTTCACCATGACGCGCCAGCCAACCAGTGAATCCATCTGGCATAGCCTTTCCATACCGGAATGGCATCAGCACGTGCGGGAGGTGTACGCGCATTGGCGGCTGTTGGCCCACCACTTCCCTGTTCCAGACGCCCGCTGGGACGCCCTGCTGGCGCTGGTCGGGCTGACTTTTCTGCTGGTTTCGTGGCGGCATTACCGCGCGGTGGTTATGGCCAATTGTGCCGCCCTGGGCTGGTATTTTGGCATGTATCTGGTGCATTGGTCTTTTGTGGCCGCGGTGGCCGCCGCCCTTGCGGGCACCATTTTGGGACTGCTTTTGGTGCCGGTTATGCAGGCAACGGCCATGGTGGCGGGCGGACTGATCGGCTGTTTAGGCGGCATTGCATTGTGGCACTGGTTCCATCAACCGCCCGATTTCCGCTGGGTGCCCGCGGCAGTGGGACTGGTTCTGTTGTGTGTGGCGGGACTGTATTTATTCCGGCTGGGCGTGGTGGTGTTGTGCACACTGGAAGGAGCGCTGCTGGGTGTGGGCGGATTGCTGGGTGTGATGGTGGCTTGTGCCAAGCCAGGGCAGAATCGGAGCCTCCATGCGCAACTGCTGGATCATCCGATTCGCCTGTTTATGCTGGTGGCGGCGGTAACCGCGGTATCCATGGTGTATCAATATGTGCGCTGGCGAACGGCAAAAAATGATGGGAAGGGCGAAAAAAAATAAAAGACGAATGGGTCATTCCCTCTTAATTTACGGGCAAGATCCCGATTGGAGGCGTGCGGTGAATGACATTAAGGCCATAAACCCTTCCGTCGACCGCAGATTCACGCGGAGTGATCCAGTAGTCTATCGGCGACGGGTTGCCGGTTACTCGCCTATAATTTTCACCAGAACGCGCTTGTTGCGCTTGCCATCAAATTCGCCATAAAAAACCTGCTCCCACGGGCCAAAGTCCATTTTCCCGCCGGTAATGGCCACCACCACTTCGCGGCCCATAATTTGACGTTTCAGGTGCGCGTCGGCGTTGTCTTCCCCGGTGTCATTATGCCGGTACCCGCTGACCGGTTTGTGCGGTGCGAGCTTTTCCAGCCACTGCCGGTAATCTTCATGCAGTCCGGCTTCATTATCGTTAATAAATACCGACGCCGAAATGTGCATCGCATTGCACAGCAGCAATCCTTCCTGAATTCCGCTGCGGCGCACGCAATCTTCAAGTTGCGGCGTAATATGCACAAAATCCATCCGTTTTGGAACGTGAAAGGTCAGATATTCCGTAAAGCTTTTCATGCCAATTTACCGTCCGGTTATGCCGCCATTCGTCGGCGGCCAGAGTCCTGACACAGGCCAGGACGCGGATGATTCTATAGCCGACCATGGCGGCCGGCAAAATATTGTCGCGCGGTCTTTTCGTGCCACTTGGATTGTGGCCGCCGGTTTGTTAGCATGAAGGCTGTGTACTGGAGCGACCATCCATGAGCGACTGGCAGGAAGCGGAGCAGCGTGTTGAACATGCCCATGATCTGTATGAACGTGGGCGGTGGGAGGAAGCCATTTGCGAATTGCGTCGCGCCATAGAAATCAATCCGACCATCGGGGCATGGTATTTTAATCTGGGCATTACGCTGGACATGATGGAACGTCATGACGAGGCACTGGCGGCGTATCGCAAGGCGTTGTCCCTGGAACCTGAAGACCTTGAAACGCTTAACGCCGCGGGGACGGACTGTGTCCGCATAGGGCGGTACAAGCAGGCGATCCGCTTTTTTGAACGCGCCCAGCAGCTGGATGCGGGCTTTGAACCCTGCTACTGCAACCGTATAACCGCCTACAGTGAACTGGGGGAGCATGAAAAAGCCGAGGAGATGTTTTATCTGGCGCGGCAGTACCGGGAAAAGTGCCCGGCCTGCTTTTACAACATGGGCTGTTCGCTGTTTGCCCGTGCGAATTACGAACGCGCCCTGTGGTGCTGGCGGCAGGTTCTGGAAATGGAGCCGGACTACCCGCGGATTCATGCCCGCATTGCCGATGTGCACTGGGCCAAGGGGCGGTTGACGGATGCCCGGCGGCATTTAATGGAGGAACTCCGGTGCGATCCGGGGAATCTGGATACGCTGCTGGACCTTGGCGAACTGCTGATGGAAATGCGTCTGCCGACGGCGGCGGGGGAAAAGTTCCGTCAGGTGCTGGACCTTGAACCGGAAGAACCCACAGCGCATTTTCAGCTTGGCGTTCTGGCGGATGACCAGGGGGATAGCGGCCTGGCGTTGGAACGGTTCAAGTTTGTGTTGCAGCATGACCGGCATTACAGCGGCGCGCATCTGCAAATAGCGCGAATACACCATCGACAAAAGAATCGGGCGGAAGCGGTTTACCACGCGAATTGCGAGCTTTCCCAGGCCGACCTGGATGAGGGTACGCTGCTGGACCTTGGCCGACTGTTTATGGATATGCATCAGCTTGAATCCGCCCGCACGGCATTGGAGCGGCTGGTGGAAATGAATCCGCAGCATGTGGAGGGCCGCCACGCGCTGGCGGTGACGCTGCTTCTGGACAACCGGCTGGAGGCGGGCATAAGCCAATGCCGGGCGGTATTAAAGATTCAACCCAAATATATGCTGGCGATGTCGAACCTGGCGCTGGCGTATATCAGCCGCCACGATTTTGCCCGCGGGCGGTACTGGCTGGATCAGGCCTTGGACATTGCCCCGGAAGATACCGGGCTTCGGCGGATTCAGACCCGTTTGCGACTGGCACTGGCGTGGTGGAAACTTCGGCAGGCGGCAGATGGGCTTGCCGCACGTTTCCGGCGTCGGCCGGCAGCACGGTGACGGGCGCTGTGGGACGGTATCTCCCCCGTTTGCTATCCCCGATCCGCCATCGCCCGCGCTGTCAAGTGCGACAAAACGACGACGAAACGGCTCTAAAATGATCTTTTTGACCAATATTGACCCACTCTATTGCCCGAAGAGCAAAAAAAAGAAAGGCTTTTCTTCTTGACTGATTTCAAGCATTGCGGCTATCCTACGGTCGGTCAGGGACGGGCACAGCGCAATTTTAGTATACTTTCTGACCATTTCTTAATTGGGCCTAACCCGAAATGCCGCGCGGTCCGCGGCGTTTGAGTCGAAAAACTTTGCCTTTCATTGAAGGAGAGAATCGTGTACAGGAAGCTTGAAAAAAACATATTGCGGCACGCGAGCATTGGCCGGGCGATCTTTTTGGCTGCCGCATCCGCTTGTGCGGCGGCAGGTGCCGCACCATTGTCAGCTACGATGGTGAATCTTGTACAGGTAACCGGTGCCAACGGTTCGCCGGGTATAGCCGCCCAATCGGCAACGGCTAATGCCCAACAAAATAACCCGAATAATACCGCGATTGCCGTTGGTGGTTCCGGCGGCATTTTTGCGTCCAGCGTCAGTACATCGGGATATGCCGGCGCCTCGGCTACCGCTAATGCGACGAGTACGACCAATGCGACATCACCAAATGACGCCAATTCAATTGCTGTGGCCACAGGTGGTGCGGGCGGCTATGAAACGATCGTTTCACAGACCGGGCAAAGCGAAAATGTTTATGGAACTGGCGGCGCGGCCACGGCAACAGGAACCGCCGGGAATTATGTCGCGGGCGGCAATGCCACAACCATGCTGACGGCGATCGGTGGAA
>JAJZEY010000356.1 GCA_021805585.1 Planctomycetota bacterium | reverse complement strand
CAGTGAATGCTTTCCGCTGGCGGCAATTTTCAGCCGATACCGCCAGGCCAGATCAGCCACGCTGCGCACCAGACTGTCCACGCGGTCACGGGCGGCGGCCTGCAGCGGGGCGGTGATGCGCCAAGGGCCTTTTGTTCGTTGAAATGCCAGGACTTTCTTGCCGCCTTTTTCAGTCAGCTTGCGGGTCAGGGTCAGGGCCTGAATCCGCGGCGGCTTGGTCTGAAAAACGAGGCGCGTGGCGGCGATGTGCTTTTTTGCCGGTTGCTGACTGATATACGCAACCGTGCCAATCAGCCCGACCAGGACCAGCAGGATTAATGCAGTGAATTTATAATTCATGGTGTTAGAACCTCGTTTATGTGAATCGCATATGGGCGGCGGTCCGCCGGGAATTTGGCGGCGCACATCCGCCGTTGGCGCGATGCGTTAAACCCGTCGCCGTACCAGGTAAACGGAAAATCCGGCGACAATAGCCAGAAATGCCGGGCCGATGAAACTGAAGAGTCGCGCGGTAAATTCCTCGGCCGGTTTCATGTCACTGATTCGCAGCGCCACGGTAGCGCGCGGGCTGACGGCGATAAGATGCGACTGATGGGCCAGCCAGTAAATGCTGTTCATAAACAACTGCTGGTTTCCGGGGTAGGCCGCGATAAATGTCGGCTGGCCGCCGGCCAGGGTAAGGCCGCCGGCTTGTAGAATGGCGTTTTGCACCAGCAAGGGGCTGTCGATTACCACGATGCGGCTGGCGGCCTTTTGGGCCATCACGCCCATGGGAATTGGTGATTTTATATCGGTGGCTGGGTCAAATGTGCCTGACGGCAGACCGTTGGTGGAGGTCGCCCAGACGCTTGCGCGGGCCGGACTTTGAAGGATCACCCGTGCGCTGACTCCAGCGGGTAAATGTTTGAGCAAGCCAACCCACGTCGGGGCCATCAGGAACAGATCGCCCTGGGGCAGAATTCCTTCAAAATGGCTGGTCAGCGATTGAATCGGATCCGTGATCACACTTTTGGGATAACTGGAAATGCTGAAACGCGGCAGGCCCAGCCACCGGTGGCGGCTTACCTGCGTGCGCTGCACAATCATATAAGTGGAACGCAGGCGCACGCCGTAATCGGCCAGCGTGGGCTTAAATGGAATTTGACCCTGTGTGGCCATGAGCAGTTGTTGGGGCATATTGCCCAGCAGAAACAGGGCATTGCCGCCCTGGGCAAGTTGTCGCTTTATCTGACCCTGAAGTGCGGCATACATCATTCCGGCCATCATGCCCTGTTGTCCGCCGGGTGGCAGATCAATAATAACCCAGATGACACCCTTACCGATTGCCGGCGGCGGTGCGGGCGGCTGCTGCATTTGCGGATTGGCGGGCATGGGCGACCATTCATACACCTTAAAATTGTTCCAGCGCAATTCCCGGGCAATGCCACTGAACGGCCCCTGGCCGGTAATAAGTGTGTCCGGATCAATGGATACAAATACGACCTTGGATTTTTGTTTGTGAACCATTCCCAGCAGTGCGGCGTTAATGGCCTGTTCACCTTTGAACAGATATTGCGGCTTGCCGCCCAGGCTTCCGCCTTCCGGCACAAAAATTCGGCTCCGATGCAGTACCTTAATGTTGTGGGGCCCCATCAGCACAATGCAATCCGCGGATAAATCCGCTAACACCTGGCCGGACTTCACCGGCTTTAAGGCGTGAAGTTTGGCGATATAGGCGGTAATTTGGGCCAGCGGCTTTTTGAATGCCAGTGCATGAATTTTCAGCCATGCCTGCACCGCCGGACCGTACTGGGAATAATTTGCGCTGTCGGTAATAAACAGCAGATTCTGCCGGGCGCGACCAAGCGTGTGGGCCATAGCAGTGGTAAGACCGGGCCAGTCCGGCAATGTGCTGGTGGTGGCCTGTTTCACCGACTTGTTCAAATGCCGCAGGGTTCGAGCCATGTCGTGGCGAATAAAATCAGCCAACTGGGCGAAATTTTGCGCCTGGCTCTGATTTTTCGCCGCCGCCGGATTGGTCTCCAGCGGTTTAATCGAGCCCCCCTGTGTCTTGAAAAAGGCATTCAACTCATCGGCCAGCGCCGGAAATTCGCCCACAAGGCTTTTATAGGGTGCAAAACTGTTGCCAAAGCGCGACCGCAGGGCGCGCAAAAGTGCCGCGTGCGACCGCGGCTTGAATTGCCGAATATGGGAAGAAGCGCGGGTATATTCATGAATCAATTGCCCAACTTTCAGGCCCTGTTCGTATTCGGTCTGATCCGCGCTGGCGTCCCCCGGATACAGACTGACAATCTGATATTTCCCGCCGGTTTTATCCAATTCCTTCAACAGATTTTTCGTGCGCGGCGAAAGGGAATAAATGCCGCCCGTGGTGCAATCGCGTGTATAGTTGTATTTCACGCTAAGCCAGTCGACAAGCCCCACAATGGCCACCATGGCCAGTACCAGAATGACGGTATTTGGACCATATCGCCACAGCCGGTCGGATGCGGCCAGTGCCAAATCCTTCGGTTCCTGGGATATTGGTTTGGGTTGTGTTGATTCAGTCATAAAGTTTCCAGCTCCAGCGGTTTTCAGATTGAATTGCCTTTTAGCGCCACTTGCGCGTTTCCAGAACCACATAGGTCAGAAACAGGAACAGCAGCGTTCCGGAAAGAAAAAACACCACATTCTGTGTGGCAATAATGCCACGCGAAAAATCGACCATGTGCGGTTCAATGGCCAGGTAGGCCATGGTGTGTTTCACCACGGCCAGCCAGGACCAGGAATGCCGGATAAACGCGGTCAAAAATTGTGGAATAAACTGAAACAGAATGCCCAGCGCCACCAGCACAATGCAGGAACTCATGGCCGCAAGCACCTGATGTTGTGTACAGGCTGAAAAAAACAGGCCTATGGAGACCATCAGCCCCCCCATCAGCACCAGTCCCAGATAACTGGTCAGAACCGGCATGTAATCCGGTCGGCCAAAAAACGATAGAATGATCACAAACGCCAGGCTTGATGCAATAAGCCCCAGATAAAACCCCATCGCCCCGAGAAACTTGCCCAGCACAATGGACATTTCGCCGATGGGGCTGGTGCGCAATGTTTCAATTCGCCCGGACCGGTATTCTTCCGAAAAAATCGCCATGGTCATGAACGGGACCAGAAATATAAGGATCAAATGGTTCCACAAAAACATCGGACCGGGATCGGCGATTTGTCCGGGGCGCAAAACCATAAGGGAAAACAGCAGGCCCACAAACAGAAGGTACAGCGCCAGCACGATATAGCCGATCGGCGAATAAAACAGTCCGCCAAGCTCGCGCTTCGCAAGGGTTAACATTTGGGACATGGAATTTTCTCCGCTTGGGCCACTGGGCTTCCGGGGCCAGGGCGTGGGTGTCCGATTGGTCATTGCGTCCCGCGGCGTTATGCCGCGGACGATGCACCGGGATCAATAATCTGAACGAAAAATTCTTCAAGGCTCATGCCGCCGCTGCGCAATTCACGCAAAGCCCATCCCCGCTGAAGCACCAGTGCCGCCACCTGTTCACGCAAAGCGCCATCCACGCGGCCGGTGAGTTGCAGTGAACAGACCGGTCCATCTGAAACGACCGTTACTTCCTGCACACCGGGCAGCGCGGCCAAAGCACTTTTTACCTGCGCGGTGGGGCCGCGCACATCCACCAGCAGCCGTGCCTTGTCACCGGTTCGCGATCCGGATTTAAGCTCATCCGGCGTGCCCTGTGCGAGAATTTTTCCCCGCCCGATAATGACCACCCTCTGGCAGATCAATTCGACCTCGGAAAGAATATGCGTTGAAAGCAGGACCGTGTGTTGCCCTGCCAGATTGCCGATCAGCTTGCGGGTTTCCCGAATCTGCGATGGGTCCAGGCCGACGGTTGGTTCATCAAGCACCAGCACCGGCGGATTGTGCAGAAGCGCGTCGGCAATGCCCAGCCGCTGGCGATAACCCTTGGAAAGTTTGCCGATGGGCCAGCGCAGCCGGTCGGAAAGCCAGCACATGTCGGTTACATGGCCGATGCGTTTGTTCAAATCGCTTCGGCCCATACCGCGCAGTTGGCCCCGATAGGTCAAATATTCCCCCACGCGCATTTCCAGGTACAGGGGCGTGCTTTCGGGCAGATAGCCGATTTTCCGGCGCACTGCCATGGATTCATAAAATACATCGTGACCGGCGACCCGGGCCGAGCCGCTGGTGGGCGGCATGAAGCAGGTTAACATGCGAATGGTGGTGGTTTTACCGGCACCGTTGGGGCCCAGGAAGCCGACCACGGTTCCCTTTGGAACCGCAAAAGAAATGCCATCCACCGCGGTGAACTTTCCATAAGACTTGGTCAGCTTGTCCGCCACAATGTCATATTGTTCAGGCAAAGTGAACTCCTCGTTCCATTTTGTGAGCCTCGCGGTCGATATCTCCGCGGGGAAGCCATTGGAATGCGTTTACCCGTGTGGACATTTCGATTTAGTGCCGCCCGATTGATTTCCGTTGTCTGGCACCCGGTCGCCAACTTCCGCGGGTCCTGACCCGTTGGGCAAACACGCCAACAGGATATACCGCCCCCGCCCCGCCGCGCGGGACCTATTGTGTTACTGGTAGGTGTACGAATTGTCAATGGGAAAAGTTTGCGGAAAAAGTTTGCCGGGTGCAATCGGATGGGGCCAATTGATGTGGCGTGCCGGAGGGTTTCGTCTTTAAAAGTGGCCTTCGGTGGAGTGAAGGTCTTTTCGTATGATCCGATCGCTCTTAAGGCCGCAAATATTGGCGGACCCTTTCAATGGTGCTGATGGCGGCTGCGCCAAGAACAGGTGTGGGCAGGGTAGCAGAAGAACAGGCGAGCAGGGTAATCCGGAAAAGGTGGGAGTGGAAGGGAAAGATCGGGGAAAGCAAGCAAAATGTCCACGCCCGGGCAATTCACGGCACTTTCCGAGGGGCGGGCGTCTGGCCCGCTTCGTTGTGTATCCAAGGCGTCCGCTCAAATTATGAAGGCTTTTCGTCTGCGGAGGTGATTCGATCTGGCGGTCAAGCGTGTGAAATCCATCATGTCCCTCGGGCGGTTTTCCAAGCACGATCCGCCTACCCACCGCCGAAGTTGAAGATTGAAAAACGCGACCGTTCACGGCTGTGACCGTTCTTATCGGTAAGGGCCTTAAGCCGCGATTCGCCGGTGTTTGTTGTATTTTTTAACCACCGGGCGTTGCGGCCTGCCAATGTCATTGGCGGACGGACATCGTGGCCGTCCTATTTGTCGGTCTAGACGCCCAGCGTTGCTGCGGCAAGGCTGGGCCGCCTGGTCGTCGCCGGAAGGAAAATGACTTTGGCGCATTGTCCCACCGGAGCTTCATCAATCCAGGCCATAGTTTCCCTTCCCGATAAAAGCAGGCACACCCGGCGCGACCGGGAAAATGGTGTGGCTTTTATTTATCAGGCCCCCGCCGTTACAATAGCAAACCGCCGGT
>JAJZEY010000051.1 GCA_021805585.1 Planctomycetota bacterium | reverse complement strand
CATCGGAAGGCGCAATGTTAAAGCCCGGCAGATTCAGGATGGGGGCGGATGTGGCGAACGTGCCGAAACGGGCATAGTCATTCGGTTGCTGGCCGGCATTTTTCGCGGTATTTGTGTAAGGGTATCGGATATACCCGGTGTTCACATTCAGCCGGCTTGACAGGTCAATAATACGAACCGCGAACCGGTATCGCGTGCCGTTCGGATCGCTGTATGGCAGCAGATTCCAGATGGCGTCCGGGCCGCAGGTCAGCGCGGCATTGGTGGTGCCCGGCGGCTTGACCAGCAACGGACCGTCCCGGCCCGGCGCCGCCGCAAAATCAGGCAGCCAGCGCGGTGCGGTTACGCTGGCATTCGGAACGATGACATTGCCACCGGTGCCAGCCAACGGGACTCGCGTCGAGCGGCCATCTGAATAACCTATATCCATATTGCCGGAATTGGGGTTAAACAGATAAGGCGAAAGCATGCTGACCATCGGAACCAGGCCGCCATTATTTGTGGTGCCGGACGCGGCGAATGGAACGCTGGTGTCGACGGGAAGCGGTGCGTGGGGCAGTGGGGCCGGCGTCCAGAATGTTGTGCCGATGGCATCTGGCGCGCCGGGGTTCACTGCATTTACAGGACCTGTATAGACATAAAGATGCATAGTACGATTGGCGACCGGCACCGGCGAGGCCAACGGAGTGTCCGGATTTGGATCGCAGAAAAACACTTCCTGGCCCGGCGTGTATCGCGCCAGCGGTTCATAGGCCGGATCGCTCACAAGCCACGGTTCACTGGCGGTCCATTGCACCGCACCGGACGCCAAAGACTCGCCGACAACAAGCGTTGACCTGTAAAATTGCTGCAACGCGGTCGGGGATGTTTCCGGGGGGCCGCTGGCAGTGCGGACGCCACCGATTTCCGGAAAGTCCCAAAGGCGTGATATCCGGCCTGTAGTTGTGCCGCCGGCAGTGGCCCAAATCGTACTTTGATCTGGAATAAACCCCGCGCCATAGTCTGGGTCCGGTGTGCCGGTCGCTGTGTTGAACTGGCCAATAGACAACGCTCGATTGTTCTGATCCAGCGTTTGATCCAGCATAATGCCGCAAACAATATTCATCATGCCCTGCTGCGCGAAGTGCAGACTCAGGGATGTGTTGCTTGCACCAAGTGATTGCCGATCTGCGTTAGCCACCACCAGATAGACCGTGCCCATAAGGGCCAGGAGTACCAAAATAGCCACAACCAGGATGAGCGCCATACCGCGGCCCGCCGGGGTACTGTGCGGGCCAGGGCGGCCAACACCAGGCGTGTCAATTGGCGTTAAGCCAATGTGTTCGGACATATGTGGCGTAGCGTTCGTTGCCATCCTCCCTGCTATTAAGATCGTGGAACCGGGCGGAGGGCGACGAAGCGCCGTCCGCCCGGAAGCGAGTTAGCAGCCGGTTTAACTCTAGCGATCAATTCTGGCCCAGCGAATCGTTGGGCATTTCATCGGTGTTACCATACAGATATTCATAGTCATGCCAGCCGGTAACGGCCGGGTCCGCGGATGTGTTGGTGATTTCCAGCCGCAAGGCATCGTACATGACCCCCCAGGTATGATTCACCCCAAGGGTGATGACATTGTCCTGGCCGGGAGGATTCAGGTCAGTGGTGGGGAATTGGAGGGCCGCCCAGCCATAATACCCCGCATCGCCACTGCGAATCATCGGATCGCTGGATCGAATATAGTAGGGGTCTTTCATGATCAACTGATGGCCATTGAGATTTACAATAAGGTCTGATTCCGCGGCGGCCAGCGCGATGGAAAGCACCACATATTGCCCCTGGGCCTGCTGGGCGGCGGTGGTGGTAAAATGAATTTGCCAGGGCTGGCCGGTGTACGTGGCCGGATTACCCACGTAAGATGGAGCAATATATTTATACCCATCTGTTGTTTGATCGCTTGAATTGTAAACGCCGGCGTAAAGGCCAGGATCAAAATACTGCCACTGATTCGCCGGCCAGACATTGAGATTGTTGGTCGCCGGAGTGCTTCCTACCGCAGTGGCATAGTACACCACCTTGCCGGAATTTGCGGAAAGTTCCTGCCAGAAATTGTATGCCCCGGAATACTGGCGATCGTCCTGGCCGCTGGAATTGTGGCCATTTTCGAATTCGTTGGCGGAATGGTCCGGCGTGCCAATGGTCCAGATGGGCGCGGCGGTTCCAAAGTTTTCCGGCTTGAACGTCAGGCCATGCAGAGCGTTGGTCTGCCCGGCGGTGATCGTGACATTGTCCAACCGCATTTGACCCCACTGGCCTGGCTGATAGGCGGTCAGCCGATAGGTGCCGGGCACCACGTTGTACAGCGTGGTATTCCCAGCGGAACTTAAATATCCCCAGTATTGATAGCCATTGGCCGACTGCTGGAAATCTTTGCCCGGATCGGACAACACAACGACATTGTTATTGACATTGCCGCTCCAGCCCAGTGTGTCGGTGATGAAGGGCTGCAGGTTGCCGCGTTTGGAATCGGGCACATAGCCATTGGAAAGCAGAATGCCTTCGTAATTGAAGAAAGAAAGGTCGTTGGCCGCGCTGTTTACCGCGTCCTGATACATGGATGCAAGGGTCGGTGTAGTCGGATCCACGGCATTAAAATGCAGCGCAAAAGGCCCGAAAATGCGCGTTGAATTTACCCCCTGCGGCGGAACATAATCTCCTCCACCGTAATGGGCGGATAGAAATTCATCCAGAAGCTGCGGAATGACCGGGCTGCCGGAAACAATGCTCTGTTTAGTGGGGCCGTTGGTCAGGGTTTCCGGGCTGGGATTCACGAACCACGCGGCAACCGAATTGGCACCCAGTGATCCGGTGTATTCCCCGGTGACGGCGTGGTACTGCTCATAGGTGGAAAAGTCATACTTGCCAATAAAATGCGGGTCAGTGGGTTTCCCTGGTGAAGGAAGACCGGTGTAATCAATGACTTCGGGTAGAACCTGCCGGCCCGGTGTTCCAGCCACGAGTTGCCCCTGGGCATATTCCGTGGGCAGCGTACAGTTGAAAGTGGCCAGGTTTCGCGGTCCTGTATTGGCCTGATAAATTGAATTAAAAACAGTATCACCGGCCTTGAAGATAAACTGTCCTTGGCCGAGGTTTGTGGCCGGGGCGGAAGCCGAATGCGTGAAGACCACGTACATATATAGATCGGGGCTATTGGGTGTCAACACCCAGTGGGTCTGAATACCGAAATTGTCGCTGGTGCTGGAAGGGGCGACAGTCGTCCAGATATCAAGATAATGACCGGAAACGAAGTGATAACTCGCCGTGGTGCTGCCGTACATGATGCCGGTAGGCCCGTCGTATTCGCCGTAAAGCTGCAGCCCGGAACTGTCGGTGGTATTGAAAATATTGGTGGTGGCTCCATTGATCGTGACGCTAAGTTGGTTAATGGCGCCACCGGAGGTGGTCATACCCAGAGTGATCACGCCGTTGGTGGCGGTCCATTCACTGGAATTGGACGTGTTGATCGACAGTGTCGCCATTGCCGTACCCGCAGTTTGTAACACCAGAACTGCGGTGGCAAGAAATACCGGAAAGCGCAATTTCATGAAATACCCCCGTGAAAAAAGAAAAAACCCGCGAAGGCGACCGCCGCCCACGCTTATGTCCGCCAGTGGTAAAGACTCTTTGCCGGAATAGATTGTCGTTAAGCGACATCGCTTTCGCTGGTCATCTACGAATGGAATGACGACCGAAGCGTACATATTTTATTTCTACATCGATTTCGCATTATAAAATGGAGCGAATTTATTGTCAACCGACAAAAAGAAATTTAGATATGTGGTCTGCCGATGGTTCGGCTTTGGTGATACCGGTGTAAAAAAAGGAAAATCATTATTCCGAAAGCGACAGCCGTTCCACCCGCGTACGACGTCTGATGGGCCCGCCAAACGGCATATTCACGGGCCAAGGATAGCGGATTGCCATGGCTGCGGGCGGTGTGGAATGCCCAAATTCCCGCCAGCGTGGCGGAGAATCCCATTGCGCAAAGTCCCAGAATCAACGGGATCAGAAGCTGGCGCCAACTCGCTTTTGGCCATGAACCGAAGCGGGCCGCACAGGCCACTCCAATTCCAAGGATAGTCGCCAGTGGAGCGGTTGCCACCACGCCCCAAGCCAGGCCAAGCACCGTGGGGTTTGGATTATGGAACAACCACGGCAGCCCTAGCGATGGATGGTCCAGCGTGAAATAGGCTGGGCAGATACGGGCGGTAATCTGGTCATGCAATATTCCATACACACCGCCCAGAGCCACGCAAAGCAGGACAATCGCGGCAATCGGGCGCGATTCGTCGTGTGCCACTGGCTTACCGCGTGACGAAGATGTGTCCGCTTCTTTCAATCGGGCGGCCTCCAGATGTGTCGGTTTCCATGATCAGTGGAATCCTGTTAAGACGCGCTGGTAACGTTCAGCGTTCCTTTTTCCACCAGTGCGACAATCGGTTTGGCATCCAGTTCCGCGCACAGGTCAATATCATCTTCAAAGCCGTTTTCAATCAAATGAACGCCACCGGCACCAAGGCGTAAAGCCGGTTTCAAACGGCTTCGCACCGCGGAAAAAGCGTGATACGCCATCCAGGCGGTATCGGTAAATGGCAGGTTCGGACGAAGTGTACCGCCCAAAATATGCCACAATACCGCCCCGGCACCCAGAAGGTCTTCCAGGGCGGGCTTTCCGTCCGTTCCCGCCAGAACCAGCAGGGTGTCAAGTTCATCAATCCGGGGCAGCAGCGCCTGGGCTGTGGCACCGGCGTTTAACAATCCACAAATAAACATCTGCTCCGCGGCCATCGCGGCGGCCGCGGCCCGCGTGCCGTTTGTGGTACTCATCAGCACTGTTGATCCGCCAATCTGATGCGTTTCAAATTCAGCCGGCGAGTTGCCCAGGTCAAAGCCTGGTATTTTAACGCAACTGCGCTCGCCGGCTGTTTTAACCGGGCCGACAAACCCCTGGCGCGCCTTCAGAACCTGTTCTGGTGTATCAAACAACCGCACTTGTTTGGCCCCATTGGCCAAGGCAGTGACCACCGAACTGCTGGCCCGCAGCACATCCAGAACCGCCACCTGTGCACGGGGCAGAACAAACGGGTCTATGTTCGCGGGAAGCAATACGACATCAATCATGAATTCAAGCCTTTCTGGTATCCAACGCATCTCAATCCAGCCTCTGATTGTATAGCTTTTCAGGTTTTGCGCCACCGGATTCCGGAAAGACCATCCGGCTCGGTGAAAGATGCCCGTGGCCATCTATCGCTTATCCGCTTTTTCGGCATGGACTGCGCCCCATTCCGACTGTTGGCGGTCGGTCAAATAGCCGATTTTTCCGGAATTGCGCTTAAACGCCCGTTCTATGTTATAATAAGAACTATGAGTGATGCAGTATCATATTTGCCCGGCATTACGCTGGGGCCGGGCGTCTGGGTCGACAAGGCCCACCTGAATTTCGGCTTCTCCCGGTC
>JAJZEY010000303.1 GCA_021805585.1 Planctomycetota bacterium | reverse complement strand
CGAACCGCTCGAAGCCGTCATCGCCCGGCAGTTCAAAAAGAAGGGCGAGGCCGTGATTGCGGAAAATGTGGGCATCGCGCGCGGCGGCTATCAGTCAAATGCCACTGCTGCATCAAGGAAATTTCCCAGCGCATCGCACGGCATCTTGGCCGATCACCGGAAAGCGTGCGAATGGTTCTGCGGGAATTTGACGCCCGAAATCCGGAACAGGCCCTGTTCGCCGCGCCGGCCAGCCCGCTGACCGAAACCGACCGGCGCATCATTCTGGATTGCGCCGACCGCGGAATTTCCGTGGAATGTATTGCCCGCCGCTATTGTCGCACCCGTCATGCAATTGAACAGGTTGTAACGGAAGAAAAAGCCCGGCGCGTCAAGGAATTGCCGATTCCGTTTGTCACCAATCAATTGTTTGACATGCCGGATGCCCAGAACATTATTCTGAATGTATTGCCGGGCCATGCGCTTGCGGAAGTTCGGGCCGCGGCCGCCCAACCGACGGAAGAACTCTGGACGCGAATGCCGCCGGAAGTGCCCGTATGCGTGGCCGAGGCGTTCGCCCAGCCCATTGTGCCTCAGCCGCTGGTGATGGATGCGTTCCGTCGCATGAATTTTCTTAAGGCGATGGCCAGTCGGCTTCAGGCCCAGTTGGATATTCACAAGGCGACAATTGACGACTTGAAGCACATCGAAGACCTGCTGGCGCAGGCCGGCGAAATTCGCAATCAGCTTCTGCAAAGCCACCTGCGAATGGTGGTGCATGTAGCCCGTCGGCATGTGCAATCCAATGAAAACCTTTTTGAACTTATTTCAGACGGCAATTTGTGGCTGATGCGGGCTGTGGAATGTTTTGACTTCAGCCGCGGCGTGAAATTCTCCACCTATCTGACCTATGCACTTATGAAGAATTATGCCCGCCGCTTCAGTCAGCGCGCCGGCCGGTCGGATGGCAAACTCATACTCGCCCAGGACGACCTGCTGGATCAACTGGATACCGGCGAACAGACCAGCGTTTCCGATGCTGTGGATATGCTGATGATGCAGGGGCGGCTGGTGGATGCTTTGGCGCAACTGCCCAAGCGCGAACGCGAACTCGTCGCCAGCCATTACGGCCTGGAAGCAGGCCAAAGTCCCGCCAGCTTTTCCATGCTGGCCGAACGAATGGGCGTCACCAAGGCGCGTGTGCGTCAGCTTGAAACCCGCGCGATCCGTCGCTTGAGAAAAATTCTCAACGTGGAAATTCCAGCCCGTCCGCCCCTGGTCGCCGATGAATCCTTCGCGGAACATCATGATGCGGATGATTCCGTGCCTGCGGCGGTCCTGGCATTATCCGATGCGGCAAATAGTCCTGACGCCGACTTTCCCGAAGAGCCGGCCGACCTGACCCACGAAGTCGCCGCTTACATGCGGCCGGACTGAAAATCGCCCGCCATCCCGGCTGGGGGCGACACAAGCGGGCCTTTCCGCAGTCGCTTAGTATCTTATTATATTGTTTGCTACTGAAACTTCTTTATCGCCTTGATCCGCGCCGCGCCATGGTCCACCACCGGCGGCGGATAATCTTCGCCGATGCGGCACCCGCATTGCGCCTGTAACAAAGGCGGCATCAGCCACGGCTCATGCACGAAGTCATCCGGCACGCGGGCCAGCGCCGGGATATACCGCCGTACAAATGTCCCCTGGGCATCAAATCGGCGGGCCTGAAGAATCGGATTCATGACGCGAAAATACGGGGCCGCATCGGTTCCGGTGCCGGCGCTCCATTGCCAGCCACCCACATTGCTGGCCTGATCGTAATCCATCAGCCATCGCATAAACCATTGTTCGCCGGTCCGCCAGTCAATATCCAGGTCCTTGGTTAAAAACATGGCGGCAATCATGCGCAGACGGTTGTGCATCCAGCCGGTGGTCTGAATTTGAATTAAGGCGGCATCCACAATCGGATACCCCGTGCGGGCACCCAGCCAGGCAGCCAATAACGCTGGATTGTTTTCCCATGCGACGGTGTCGAATTTCCGGTGGAACGCCTGCTTGACGGTATGGGGAAAATGAAACAGCACCATCCGATAAAATTCACGCCAGATTAATTCCGAAAGCCAGCATTCCGCGCCGCCGCATCCGTTCATGGCACCGGCGGCGACGGCCGCGGAAACACATTGACGTATAGATATTGTTCCAGCAGAAAGATGCGCTGAAAGCCGGGAAACACCCGTCTCTGCGGGAAAGTCGCGCCGCTGTTTGTACATTCCGATGCGTTGGCGGCTAAAATCGGCCAGCATGCGAAGGCCGCCGCTTTCCCCGGTTGGAATGTCCGGCGTCACCGCGGGAAATCCCAGGGAAACGGCGGAGGGAACAGCCGAGGTCACCGGCGACTGAACATCCCGCGGCATAAGGCGCGGCAAACCGCGCGACACCGCTGAAGCGGCACTGAATTTCGCCAGCCAGCTTCGCTTATACGGTGTAAATACGGTGTAGGGAGTTTCGTTGGCGGTCAGAACTTCAAATTCCTCAAAAATCACCGCATCGCAATAGCTGTATATTTTAAGTTCCGAAAGTCCGGAGTCTTCCGCCGCCTGAATCAGCCGCTGATCCTGCGCCATCTGTGCCGGTTCATATTCCTTGTTAAAGGTGATGGCTCCGGCCCGAACTTCACGGGCCAGCGAAAGCAGCGCGGCAACCGGATCATCCGTTTGCATAATCCGCAGGGGAATGTTCAGCCCCGCCAGACTTTGGCGAAGATCGGCGATGGCCGCCAGCCAGAAGGCCGCCTGAAACGCGCCCGTCTTTGCGGCGGATGCGGGAAACCACCGGGTATCCAGCACAACAACGCCGAGCATCGCATCACCCAGACGACCGGCGGCCGCAAGGGCCGTGTTGTCCGCTACGCGGAAATCGCGACGAAACCAGTGTATCACCGTATTCAATTGTGGGAACTCCTTCTCCAGTGCGCCAGAATTGTAGGCGTGACAGAGCGCCAAAGTCATTTTCCTTCCCGCAACGACGAAGCGGACAAGACGCCCGCCCCCCAGCGTTGCCGCGGCAACGCGGATCAGGAGAAGTTTAACAGGTGAACGTTGAGCGACTGGCGGGCACAACATAGTTGCCAAATCGCAGCATAGCGGCCTTCCCGATGAAAATGGGCAAACCCGCCAAAGATGGATTCGCGCCCGCCGGTGGCATTGCAATGGGGCTTTCCGCTAGAATATTGCCGCATCGGCCGCGCAACTGACCGCGCTGGCCGGCAGGAAAGGATTTGCACCATGTCGGATATTGCCGTGTTATTTGTAATGGCCGCACCGCCGCATCCGGGCGGCGTGGCCGGTAAGCCTTTTAACAAAATAGACAACCGCGAAGTGTTTATGCGGACCATAGAACTTTACGCCAAGCGCGACCAGGTGGGGCAGCGCATCGTGTGCGTTCTACCCGATGAACTCGAACGCATCAGTCAAAAATATTCCGCCCATCTGGCCTTCGGCGGCGTTTCAGTCACGGCCGGCGGGCCGGATTGGTTTGGTGCCGTTGCCCGTGGTCTGGAAAAACTTAAGCCGGAGATTCAGACCATATTTATACATGATGCCTGCCGACCGGCGGTCCCCTATACCCTGCTCGACACACTTGAAGCGGCTGTGATTCAGACCGGCGCGGCGGTCCCGGTCAGCCCGGTTTGCGGATCTCTGTCGCGAGTCAAGGGAAATCAATTGGCCGCCCCGGTGGACAGCCAGGCGGTGTTTTCAATTGGGTCTCCGCAGGTTTTCCGCCGGGATGTTCTGCTGGCCGCGTACAAGCGGCGTGCGGAATTCAAAGCTCCCGCCGACGACGCCGCCCTTGTGCGGGCCAGCGGATGCGCGGTGGCAACCGTGGTGGACTGGAGTCTGAATATTCGCGTGGACTCGGAAGATGCGGTGAAACTTGCCGGTGATGCCATTAAGCATTTGCCCAAGCAGCGCAGCAACGCACCGTTTTCACCGTTTGAGGAAGCCCAGTGGTAATGGCCCCGGTGCCCATGGCCATCCTCGCCGGGAGACTTGGGTGCGCGGGTGGCCCAGGGCATAACATACAACATCAGGCCGGTCATGCCGCATCGCATGTTCGCGGCAGCGGTTTGCAAGCGAGGGCGGTTCCGCACGAATCATCCGGAGATTCATGGCACGTCGCATCATTTTCCTGATTACGGATCTGGACCTGGGCGGATGCCCGCTTCTTTTGCTGCGCCTTGTCCGTGAATTAAAGGCGCGCGGCCGCTTCGCCCCGCATGTGGTCAGCATTAAATCCCCCGGCCCGGTGGCCCGCTGGATACGCATGGCCGGCGTTGAAGTTACCAGCCTGCACGCTTCCGGTGCCGGCGATTATCGCGCGGCCCTGCGCTGGGTTAATCTGTTGCGAACCCAACGGCCACAGGGCGTGCTTAGCATGTTGATTCATGCGAATCTGCTGGCGGCGGCCACGGCACCGGTCTGTCCGCCCTGCGTGTATCTGCAGTCGTTGCATACGCTGCAGGCCTTTCCGGCCTGGCACTGGCCGGCCAACAGCCTGCTGGCCGGCCGATGTGCCGGCGTCCTGGCACCGTCGCGGGCTATTCTGGACCGCCTTGGGCGGGAAGGGTTCACCGGACCGCAATTCGTAGTGCCCAATGGAATTGACGTGGATCTGTTTGCCGATGCCCGGCCCCCGCCAGCCGATCAACTCCCCTGGCCGCCGGGTTCCACCGTGATCGGCTATGTCGGGCGGTTTGATCCGGTCAAGCGGCTGGATGCCCTGCTCCGCGGTTTTACCCGGCTGCTTCTGGCGGATTACCAGCGCTGGCAACATGTGTATCTGGCCCTGATCGGCTACGGCCCCATGGAACCGCCGCTGCGCCGGATGGCGGCGGACCTGGGCATTGCCTCCCATGTGGCTTTTCCCGGCCCGACGGCCAGTCCACAAGATTGGTATAAATGTATTGATGTATTTATAAATCCATGCGATGTGGAAGGCTTCGGCCTGTCGGTAATTGAAGCCATGGCCGCCGGCGTGCCGGTAATCGCGCGGCGGGGCGGGGCCATCAGTGAAATCATCACCCATCAGGTCAATGGCTGGCTGTTTGACCCGTCGGACTTGGCCGCGGGCCATCCCGCCACCAGCGCCGAGGCAGAAGCTCGCAGCATTTGCGATTCACTTTCCACGCTCCTGGCCAATGCTGCCCTGCGGCAGCACCTGGCGGTGGGCGGCCACAACCGCGTTGTGGGGCGATATACCACCGATCGCATGGTGGATAGCTATGAGCAAATTCTGGAAAAATTTATTTAAGTTTTCGCATTAGTCGCCACGCCCCATGGCTAGTACTGCCATCTCACCATATACACCACCTATTGTAGCGACCCTTTCATTTAAGTGCGGTACCTCCCCACACGTCTAGTGGCGATTTTCGATATTATTTGCAATTTACTGTAGAAGTGGGTACGCTTAGGTCGATGTGGAGAGAAGTAGAGGAAAATGGGAGAAAAAGGGATGAGGTATTTAAAGGC
>JAJZEY010000044.1 GCA_021805585.1 Planctomycetota bacterium | reverse complement strand
AGGAATACCGCGGAGCAAGCCATTTCAGGCAAAGCGCCGGCAAAAAGTGCGTCTGGCCCGCAAGACGCTGCCCGGCCAGTTCCGGCCGTACAAGACCGGACGCGCTGGCCTGTCCAGCGACGAAAGGCCGGTGGACGGCGACTATTGGCTGATCTGGGCGAAAAATCCGGATACCGGGGAAGAGAAGTAATCTGCCCCCAATGCACCGCCCGACATAGCGATCGATTCGCCGCTGCGTGTGGGCGTTTACCCGGGCCGGCGTAGAGCATGTTTTTCGCGGCCTCAAAACCGAAATGGAATTCGACCATTTTGAGGGACGCGGTTATGCGGGGCTGATGGGACATATGACACTGTGTCAGGTAGTCTCCTTTTACTGGCCATCCATGCCGACCGCATCAGGGAAAAAAATCCGGACATCACCATGGAGCACAGCGCTCCCCCATCTGAACAAACCGCCGCTGCCATCCGCTGCCACCAATGGCGAAATCGCGCCGCCGTCAAATCACGAGAACGAAATAGCCGCAAAAGGAAGCAGCGCTGCGGTAATAGGACTTATTGCCACACGTTATCTCCACCTCAGTCTCATGCAATGATATAGGAGCATTCGGCTCAGTTTGGGGGTGAAGCGGTTTGGGGAATTCCGCGTCCGGGGTATCAGGCGTAAACGACGTCCAATGGGTACTCTCCGTTATTTAGCCTGGTACCTGTGTCCGGCATCTGGTCCCATGTTCTGCCGTCCAATTCACGGCCGGTGCGTTTTTTTTTTACGCCGCCCCATTGTTTGAAGAAAAACGGTACACCGGCATTTTTACATTGGTCGCGGATATCCGTAACCCAATAGGGATCCATTGGCCGTGCGCCGGGCCCAGATTCACCGCCGACGATGGCCCAGTCGATACCGGCCAGATTCAAACTGGGTAGCGGCCCAAGCAGGGGTTCAAGCGAAAGAAACTTTACACGGGCCGGTGTCTGGCGGAGATGGTCGATGCGGAACGTGTAATCCTGCCGCTCCACGCTCACACCCATCCAGATATTTGGCCGCCAGGGCAAGTGCCTCGCGATTTCCGAGAGCCGCTCGGCGCGTTTGGTAAGAATCTGAAACTGATGCCAATGTGCCCTGCCCATTACATCAAAAATCTGCCGGATAAATTCCAACGGGACATCTTTGTGGAATAAATCACTCATGGAATTGACAAAAACCCGCTGCGGTTTTTGCCAACGGAGCGGCAAATCCACCGCCTGGGGCTGAAGGGTCAATTCGAAGCCATTGGTATAGTTGGATTGCCCCATGGCCTGCAGGCGGAGGGCCATGCGCTCGGCATAGCAATGCTTGCAGCCAGGGCTTATTTTCGTGCAGCCCGTGACGGGGTTCCAGGTGGATTGCGTCCATTCGATTCCGGAGCCGGCAGCCATGTTAAATCCAGAGAGTTTGCGCGGTGGAGACCTTGGCGGCCTTTTCCCGGTCGCGTTCGCCCGTGACCTCGATAATCAGGTTTAGCGGATCGTCGGGACCGCGGCCGTCGTTAATCCTTACAATGAAATCAGGCTCGTAACCGCGCTGTGCGCCGTCGATGGTGTAGGGAATCTGAAAGCCGAGCCGTTGATTTTTTACGTAGCAGATCACTTCGTCCATTTCTTCCAGTGTCTGGGCCATTTTCTGTTCCCACGAACCGGTATCGGCTACGACATGGGATATATGACACTTATCCGGACGGGTTCTGTAGACGGGGCGGCGGGTATCAAACTGCACGTGACGCGTAGCTTCGATATTGTTGGTGATGCCAAGCTCGTCGAATTTGAAGTGCCGGGCAAGCTCCTCGAACGGTGAATTGATGACCGGGTTTTCTATAACGACCTGCTTCACGCCATTCCTCTAAAGACCGGATCGACACTTTTATGGCATATAAACTAACTTATGGCATAATCCGCCGCCAGTGCCGGCTATCCGGCAGCCAATGCCCGGTTCAGGGATGAGCAATCGGCGGCGGTCAAACCGTGTTTCAACCGGCTAAAACATATGCCGCCGCACCGGCGCACGGTTTGCGAAGTTGGCCGTCAATTTCCACGCCATGCCCCGACCGGCTATCATATGCGGCTATCTCAGGCTCTTGTTTTAAGACAGAGCTTAACCAAGCGCTGCCCGTCGGACGGTATTGAAAAACTTGCCGGGGAGCGTGTGGACGCGCAAGTTGATCTCCACCCCCATCAGGTTGAAGCGGCCTTGTTGGCCTTTCACCGGCCCATATCCAGGGAGACGATGCCGGCGAGGTGCGGTTGGGCTGGGTAAACCGCCGACAGCGAAACTTGGCTTTATCCGGCAATGATTCATTTGATGGTCCGCCGGTTGGCGTCGGGTTGAAAATACTTCTCAAACAGGCTCTGAACAATTGAAAATCACGCGTGGAGAAGGGTTGGTAATATGATAGATCAAGACAAAATCACGCGTCGCCCGCTCAAATCACGCGACACGAAGTGGGCGAAGGGTATTGCGGGATACCTGGCCCGCGCCGGTGTGCGCCCGAATGTAATCTCCGTGGCAGGCATGGTGTTCGCGGCGCTGGGTGGAGGCTGCTTTTGGCTCGGCGGCCAAGTGACGATGGACTGGCGGTGGAGCATTCTGCTGACTGCCGCCGCGTGCGGGATGCAGTTACGGTTGTTGTGCAATTTATTCGACGGAATGGTGGCTATTGAAGGTGGATTCAAAACCAGGGCCGGGGAAATCTTCAACGAACTGCCTGACCGATTCTCCGACACATTTATATTCGTCGGGGCGGCTTATGCGATGCCCTCATTCGTGTGGATGCGGGAACTCGGTTGGACGGCGGCTGTACTCGCCGTCATCACATCCTACGTGCGTACGCTCGGAGCAAGCATGGGCGCCGGGCAACATTTCCTCGGGCCAATGGCAAAACAGCAGCGAATGGCATTGATGACCGCGGCTTGTGTAATAGGAACACTCGCTCCGATCTGGCCCGTGACCGCAACAGTGTTGCCGATGGCTTTGTTTCTGGTTGCCGCGGGCTGTATCGTCACCATTTTTCGTCGGTGTTTCCGCATAGCGCATGAAATGGAATCCAAGTGACAAAGATGTTATTGGCCATGATCGCCAGACTGATAACCGGAGCAGACGCCCGCTGGGAGGGCTGCGCCCCGGATACCCGACAGCGTATTTATTTTGCAAACCACACCAGCAATTTGGACGCGCTGGTGATTTGGGCCTCACTGCCGCCGACGGTGCGCATTCTCACCCGGCCGGTGGCGGCACGGGATTATTGGGAAAAGAATGCGTGGCGACGGTACCTAGCCGACCAAGTTTTCAACGCAGTGCTGATTCAGCGCAAAAAACCGACTGCGCACGACAATCCAATGTCCGACATGCTCGCAGCGCTGGGCGATCGTCATTCCCTGATTATTTTTCCCGAAGGGGGAAGGCAATCGGGTGAGGAGATCACGCCGTTCAAGAGCGGGCTGTTTCACCTCGCCAAGGATCGCCCGGATGTGGAGCTTGTGCCCGTGCTGATTGAAAACCTGAACCGAATTCTTCCCAAGGGCGAATTTTTACTCGTGCCGTTGTTGGGGGGCGTGAGTTTCGGCCCGCCGATGAAATTGGAAAAGGGTGAAACCAAAGATGCGTTCCTCAACCGGGCGCAAGAGGCGATCAGGAGTCTGCAGAAATGACGCATTTGCAATTGGATAAACAAATGATCCAGCTGGTCGGCGGCGTAGTGGCCTTCCTGGCCGTATCTTCGCTGATTGGCTGGGTGCTGTCCCTGCGCGCCACGGGCGACGAAACAAGGGCGACGGTGCAAAACCTTAACGCCCGTATCCGCGCCTGGTGGGTAATGGTCGGGGTTTTCGGCTTGGCGATGGCCACCGGTGGGATCGGTTCGATTGTCTTATTTGCCCTGACGTCATTTTTTTCCCTGCGGGAATTCATCACGCTTACGCCGACCCGTAAAGGCGATCACCCTACCCTTTTCTGGGTTTTCTTCATTATCCTGCCGCTTCAGTATTTCCTGGTCGCTATCAAGTGGTATGGCTTTTTTTCCGTACTGATTCCCGTGTATGCGTTCCTGTTCATTCCCATCCGCAGTGTTGTGGCCGGAGATTGCAAAAACTTTTTGGAACGGACATCAAAGATTCAATGGGGGCTGATGGTGTGCGTTTATTTCATCAGTTACGTTCCGGCTCTGCTGAGCCTGAAGATTCCGGGCTACATCGGCCAGAACGGGAAACTGATGTTCTACTTTGTGCTGATCGTGCAGATCAGCGATGTCCTCCAGTACGTTTGGGGCAAAATGTTGGGCCGCCACAAAATTGCACCAACCGTCAGCCCAGGCAAAACGTGGGAAGGATTGATAGGTGGAATCGTGTCGGCGACCGTTATTGGCGCGGGCCTGTGGTGGGCCACGCCCTTCACGCCACTGCAATCAGCCGGAATGTCACTGGTCATCACACTCATGGGATTCTGCGGCGGCTTGGTAATGTCCGCCATCAAGCGCGACCGCGGAGTAAAGGATTACGGACACATGATTGCGGGCCACGGTGGTGTGATGGACCGGATTGACTCCCTCTGCTTTGCCGCACCGATCTTCTTCCACCTAACCCGGTATTTTTTTACATGAATTCGAAATCGCGCCGCCGGCACTTCGCGAAAACGAAATGAACGTAACCACAAGTAGCGATGTGGGATTACCGGGCAATTCACCGGGGGTATGCAGAAGGCATGATCAGGAACTGATGCCGGAGGACCTGGTAGCGCCTGCCGAATTCTCTGGATGTCCAAGCGTGGATTACAGTGGATTACAATGGTCCGCGAAAATCCGCCTGATTCCACCTGCATGGTCAACGTCCGGTTATTTGCTTTTACCCGAACGTCAATGCTCCCGGCCATCACGGCACACGGTCACAGACTCACCTTTTTCAGTCATCCGCCCAATGCCGATATAAATCGCCGGACGCGGCGGCCCGGGCGGTTTCACCCGGTCACTGACCATTGCGGCTTCGCTTTTATGGCAATATCGCAAATATGATATATTGCAAAAATTGCTGTTGGAAATACGTGAAATTACTTGCTTCCAATCACGCATTACGATACCTTGATTTATGTTGTCTTAGCAAATTGTACCTGTTGATAGATTGAGTGCTATCCATGCAGGACGATCTTTTATCTGTGGCAGGAATGAATGCCGCTTGCGCAGCTCGCTGCACAACGGTGCGATTGCGGGGAAAGTCTGCCGTAAAACTTCGCCGTTGCCTGCTGTTGCTTGCGTGCGGCGGAACGTTCATTGCTACGACGTGTAACGCACAGCAGCAGACGCCGGGGCCGTGGGCTGATATCAATTCCCAAGTTGATGAAACCAACGTCAACGTCGGTCTTTCGCTGGAAGGCGTCGATGTAACCGTACTGGTTGGGCAGGTGGAGATTCCCGTCCAGAGTATCAGCGGCGGCAACTGGAACAACCCACTGGATTGGAACAATGTCATCGTTTACTACAATGACGTTCAGACCGTATTGGATCTTGCCAACGGCGAGTTATTCAC
>JAJZEY010000037.1 GCA_021805585.1 Planctomycetota bacterium | reverse complement strand
CAGGCGAGGCGCTGGTTCGAATGCCGCCGCAACAGCCCAGATGGTTAATGGCGTAATAAATCATTGGAGTGTCAATCATGCCGATGTCAATGCAACCGGTCCCGGTGGCGCGAATACCCTCAATCAGGGCGGCGGCCATGGAGGGACTGCTCGGCCGCATATCCCGTCCGACGATGACCATATTTTTTCGCCGATCCGCCTTGTCCAGGCCGGTCAGGTTCATGCGCAGAAACTGTGCGGTGGCATTGCCGATTTTCCAGGCGAGCTCCTCATTTAATTGATCGGGATAAGTCCCGCGGATGTCATAGGCTTTGAATACTTTGTCACTCATGGAATTTCCTTATTTGAGTTCAGGCGTCCTGCGGGTTGCCGACATTGGCGTGCGCCGGCTTGACCATTTTGGGTGCCTTTACGAAGCCAGCTCGGCAACCGCCGCGACCCGAAATCCCTTTCAGGCGGAAAGAAACGCAAGCGGTGCGGCCTGACGAAAATTTTCGCTCATGCGGAACATTCGTCGTTCTTACTGCCGCCATGGTATCGGAGAAATACGAATCAGGCCATATCCACATTCAGCCCGACGGGGCAGCGCAGGACCAGTCCTTTGCGCCAGCGAATGGACGCGGACCCAAGCCGGGCATTCGGAAAGGTCTGAAGGAAGATTTCCAGTGCAATCTGGGCTTCAATGCGGGCGAGCATGGCACCAAGACAGAAATGAATCCCAAGGCCGAACGCCAGATGACGGTTATCGGTCCGGTTGATGTCAAACACATCCGGATTGGCAAATTGTGCGGGGTCCCGATTCGCAGCCCCCAGCGAAAACAACACCAGTTCCCCACGACGAATCGTCTGGTTTCCCCACGCAACGTCCTGTGCAGCCATCCGTCCGGTCCATTGCACTGGACTTTCAAATCGGAGAATTTCTTCCACCGCGGCGGCCATTTTTTCCGGATGGGCTAGCAGGTCCGCCAGTGCGGCCGGGTGCGTCAAAAGCAGCCACAACCCGTTGGAAATCAGGCTGGTGGTGGTTTCATGCCCGGCCATTAGCAGCAACATGCAGTTGGCTACAAACCCAACAGGGGAAACGTCGGCCCCGCCGCGCGTAATCAATGCACTTAGCAGATGGGCGTCCGGATGGGTGCTGATGGTCTTAAGCTTCTCCTGAAGATATTGCGTGAATTGATTATAGGCGACATCTGCGGCGTCCAGCTGGCGTGCGGTCGGATTTATTTCAATGGCGGGAGTCATGTCGTCGGACCATTGTTTGAGCCGTGGCATGTCCTCGGGCGGCAGGCCAAAAAGTGCGGTAATCACAATAACCGGGAATGGGACGGCAAAATCGGCCACAATATCCAGTCGACCACGCGCTTTGGCCTTTTCCAGAAGATTTCGCGCCTGTGCCGCCATGGCCGGGCGCAATGCCGTCAGCGATATCGAACCCATCGCCCGCATAAAAGCCCCGCGCAGCTTCGTGTGGCGCGGCGGATCGGAAAACAACATCATTGCGAATAGCCGATCCGGCTCGGATGGTGCCTGCAATTGGGCCAGCGCCCTGGGAGAAAAGGCATCCATCGTGAATGGTGCCCGGCCGAAACGAGGGTCTTTCAGCAGAGCCTGTGCGTCCGCATGACCAAAGGCGGTCCATGCCGGCAGGACAGGATCTCTGCGTAAGGCGGCTTTGCGGCGTAATTGATCGTACAACGGATAAGGATTTCGGGTGAACCCGGGATGCAGCAGGCTTTTGCCGTGGAATATTTTGACCGGAAGTGCCATCGCCGCGGTGATTCGGCCCACCAGGCCGCCGGGGGTGAGCTTTACACGCAGGCGGTTTTGTGGTTCCAGCCCGAGGCCGACGCGCTGGGTAATAAAATCTTTCCTGCGCCATGCGGCCAAGCCTTTGCGGGCGGCTTTTTCCGTGAATGAAACCTTTTCCAGCAGCGGCCCGACATCTGCGTCCACACACAGCGCGATCAGAAGATGTTCCGTGCAAATATGCCGTGAACCGGTCTGCTGCGCCTTTTCCGCGGCAATATGCAGCAGCCGCAGACATTCCGGGGAAAAGGCGTCGGCAGTCGCGGCCGCCGAAGCAGATGGAGCCTCCGACACAAGCTGATTGGCCAGCCGGGTCGGATCCACGTCGGCGCGGCGAAGCATAAATTGGGCTGCGGATTTTGTGTCCGCACACAATGCCGCCAGCAGATGCCGTGGGCCGACGGATGGTGCCCCTCCACCCTGTGCCAGGGCAAAGCCATCCAGCAGTGTGCGGCGAAACCGAGGAGTCAACAGATTCCAGAGCGGCTGATTGTCGGTAATGGATTCTGCCAAGCGATTTCCTTCCGTTCCGCCTAATTCAAGGGTGGCGCACACGAGTTAACTGTAGGTCGCCAAACCTCTGGCGACAATGGGTTGATAAATCGGAATTCCCAACGCCGCGGCATCCGGTGGGGAGCTGCGGGTGACTGCGCGTGGATGCGGAAGGCGGCGGCATTGTTGCCGTCGCGTGAACGCGGCCCGGTTGATACCGCACGCACAAGGCAAAGCAGAAAGTGCCGGGTCGCAAGGCTCGCATTGCTGAAAAGGATCGTTTCCGACCGCACCAAACGCCGGCGACAAGGCGTTTTGGGGGATCAGGTGTGCAATTGCATGGCCAGCATGGCGGCACCCACCGCGCCGGCGTCGTTGCCGAGTTCGGCGGTGCGAATATCCACCTCCGGCGGCGACATGTGCCAGTATTGTTCTGAAAAGTACCGCTTGACCGGATCCACCAGAAAATCGCCGGCACCGGCCATTCCACCGGCCAGCACAATCATTTTCGGGTCCAGCCAATGAACGGCATTGACACATGCAAGCGCCAACATGCGGCACATGTCATCCCATATTTCCTGCGCCAGAGTATCACCGCTGCGGGCTTCCTGTTCCACATCGCGCGCCGTCACCATGCCGTCACGTTCCAGAACATTACGCAGTGTGGAATTGCGCCGGCCCTGTTCACGAATCATCAGGCGGGCGCGGCGGCCAAGGCGGCTGGCGGCGGTGTACACTTCCAGGCAGCCTTTTTGTCCGCAACCACAAAGTTCGCCGCCGGGCACCACAATGGTGTGGCCGATTTCCCCGGCCATATCGTGGGCACCGCTGACAAGTTTGCCATCATGTACGAAGCCGCCGCCCACGCCGGTGCCCAGCGTAATCATCAGAAAATCCCGCACATCGGCCTGGCGCCCGCTGCCCCCCCAGTATTCACCGAAGGCGGCGCTGCGGGCATCGTTTTCCAGCACGGCGGGCTTGCCGAGTTCCGTGCTGATGCGGTCGCGCAATGGGACATTTTCCCAGCCGGGCAGATTGGCGCTGCGCAGCACCACGCCGCGGCTTGTGGAAAGCGGACCGGGGGAGGCAATGCCGACAGCGGTAATTTGATCCAGAGATTTTCGCGCGGTTTTCAGCACGCCATGGGCTGCGGCGATCATATTGCCGATGACCGTTTCCGGTCCGCGACCGGTCACGACGCTTACACGGGCAAGCACCTGCCCGGCGGGGTTTACCAGGCCGGCCTTGATATTGGTGCCGCCAAGATCAAGGCCGATATAAAGACGTTCCGTTAGCTGGGCAGATTCCATTGGGCTGATTCCTTACCATTCGCCATTGGGATAATGTAATAACGGGCGGCGCGTTAGGCCGTGGTGCAACGTTCGTGCGGACTTCCACCGCAAGGCGGGAAACATTTGCTTCGCCTGACGGTGGCTGCGGCAATTAACGGCTGGATTCCTCCGCCATGCGGCGCAGAACCGTATGCAAAATGCCACCGTTGCGGAAGTAATCCACTTCAACCGGGGTATCAATGCGGCAGGTGGCGGTGAATTCCACTTTTTTGCCATCTTCGCGCGTTGCAGTTACTTTGATATCCTGCCGCGGTTTCAAATCCACGGGCAGTTGCAGATCAAAAGCTTCGGTGCCGGAGAGACCGAGCTTCTCCGCGTTTTCCCCGGTTTTGAATGTCAGCGGCAAAACGCCCATGCCGACCAGATTGCTGCGATGGATGCGTTCAAAACTTTCGGCAATCACCGCGCGTGCGCCAAGCAGAAAAGTTCCTTTGGCGGCCCAGTCGCGGCTGGAACCCATGCCGTAGTCTTTTCCGGCCAGAATAATCAGCGGGGTGCCACGGTCCTTATATTGCATGGCCGCATCGTAAATGGATTTGATCTGGCCATCGGTGAAGTCTTTGGTGACACCCCCTTCGGTGCCGGGCGCGAGCTTGTTTTTTACGCGAATGTTGGCAAACGTGCCGCGTGTCATGACGCGGTCGTTGCCACGGCGCGCGCCATAGCTGTTGAACATGGCGGGAGCGACACCACTGGCGATTAGAAATTTTCCCGCCGGGCCGTCTTTCTTAATCGAACCGGCCGGACTGATATGGTCGGTGGTGACCGAATCGCCCAGATAAGCCAGAACGCGGGCATTGCGGATGGAGGCAATTGGTTTGACTTCCGGTTTCAGGTCTACGAAAAAGGGTGGCTCCTGAATGTATGTGCTTTTTTGATCCCATTCGAATATGTCGCCAGTACTGGTGTCAATGGCCTTCCATTCATTTGAACCGGCGAAAACATTGGCGTATTCCGACAGGAACTGGCTGCTGGAAACAGCCGCGGCGACGGTGGCATCAATTTCCGCCTGCGTCGGCCAGATATCTTTAAGCATAACCGGCTGACCTTTGGAATCCGTACCGATGGGTTCGGTGGTCAGGTCCACATCCACCGTGCCGGCCAGGGCATACGCAACGACCAGCGGCGGCGAGGCCAGGTAATTGGCTTTTACGTCCGGGCTGATGCGTCCCTCAAAATTGCGGTTACCGGAAAGAACCGATGTGGCCACCAGATCATTTTCATTAATGGCCTTGCTGATCGGATCGGGCACGGGGCCGGAATTGCCGATACAGGTGGTGCAGCCGAAGCCAACCAGGTAAAACCCGCAGGCTTCCAGCGGCTGAACCAGACCCGCGGCTTTAAGGTATTCCATCACCACTTTGGATCCCGGCGCCAGCGATGTTTTCACCCAGGGTTGACGGGTCAGGCCGCATGCGGCGGCCTTTTTGGCGACCAGACCCGCTGCGATCATCACACTTGGATTGCTGGTGTTGGTACAACTGGTAATGGCGGCTATCACCACCGCCCCATGTTTCAGGAGAAAATTGGCACCCTCGAATTGCACCGGGACGCCGGCGAAACCCGAATCGGATCGCGCCGGAGCGGCCAGGGTTGCGGTGCCCGGACCATTGGCCACGGCGGGGCCGCCTTCGGCCTCCCAGCTTTGCAGGCCAACGCGGCGAGCGCCGGGAACTTTGCCATAGCTGGTGGAAAGGTCATGCTGCCACTGGGATTTCATACCGGAAAGGGCGACGCGGTCCTGCGGCCGCTTAGGCCCGGCGAGCGATGGTTCAACTTTTGTCAGGTCCAGCTCCAGCGTGCTGGAATAGTTGATCCGCCGGGAATCGTTTCGCCACAAACCTTGCGTTTTGGCATATTGTTCGACGGTGGCGATGAGCTTTTTGTCACGACCGCTGAGTCGCATGTAGG
>JAJZEY010000603.1 GCA_021805585.1 Planctomycetota bacterium | reverse complement strand
GCCATCTGCACCGCCAGCCGGGCAATATCCGCCCCTTTGGCCCGGCAATGGGCGGACGCCCGGGCACACGCTTCCCGAACGTCAGCGGGGGCCGGGTGCCAGGTCGGTGCCCCGCGATTGGAAAGCAGTCCCATCGACAGCGGCGATGCACTGATCACCCCCACACCGCGGGACTTGAAGGCGGGAATCGCACTTTGCAGAAGCGTGTTGTTCAGACTGTAATGGCAATAGGAAAGAATCGAATCGATCGCGGTGCGGTCCGCCACATATCGCAACGCCTTAAGCGGAAAGCCGGTGACACCCACAAACCGCGCCTTGCCGCCCTGACATACTTGGCGCAGGGCGGGGATCGTTTCATGGATCACCTGTTCCAGATCACCAAATTCAATGTCGTGACATTGAATCAGGTCCACGTAGTCCAGCCCCATCCGGGCCAGACTTTCATCCACGCTCGCGATGACGCGTTTGGCTGAAAAATCAAATTCCGTCTGACCATACCGCCCGACTTTTGTCGCCATCACATACCGATCGCGTGGAATCCCGGCCAGCGCTTTGCCCAGCATGGATTCGGCGCGGGTAAGCCCGTAAAACGGGGACACGTCGATAAAATTCACACCCATATCCAGTGAAACACGAACGCTTTGCAGCGCGTCTTCCTCATTAATATCGCGAAACACAGCCCCCAACGATGAAGCACCATAACCAAGCACTGAAACTTTCAGGCCGGTCTGACCTAGATTTCGATATTCCATGGATTCATCTCCGCCGACATTTAAATCAAATACATGAGCCTTTTGACCGCTTCATACATTCGCCAGTTGCCGGACGAGTTCCGCGATCGGCGTCTGCACACAGGTGAAAATAGGTGTGTCCCGCAGAGTAAAGCGGCTGCCCTCGGTTTCCCGCAATTCCTGAACCAGGTCCAGAAAATCATCAGGCTTGTCGGTTTCAAAGGCCACCACGAATTCCTGATCGTCAAAGCCAAAGCTGTAAGTTGTGTTGAGTTTTACCGATGGATACCGGTTGCCGACTTCAATATGCTCATCCATTATCCCCTGCCGCGTCTGTTTACTAAGCAGATACCATTCGCGTGTTTTCACAAATGGATACACAAACATGTATTTTTTCTTGCCCGGAACAATCAGCGAACGCACGTTGTCATGGGAAGGTTCAATTTTGTCCACATACGTGCTGCGCTTGCTTTGCGCAAGATAGCTGAACGGCGTCGTTAAATACCCGGCCAGTTCCAGCCGGTTCATCCGCGCGGCAAACCGCTGCAATTCTTCAAGCTCGAAGCTGATTTTCCAGAACATCATATCCACATCACCGCGCGTGCCGATGCAGCTGTACACCAGCAGAAACATCTTCCGAGGGTCATTGCCGGTAACCAAGTCCACAAGGCCCTGCATCATCCCCGCCAGTTTTTCCGCCGGCAGCCGCCTCGCTTCGGCACCCAATTTGTAAAACGCAAATGAAATAAACTGCCGCCGCCGACCTGTTACCGGGACGGCTGATGTCGCCACGGCCGGGGCCGGAACATGCTGGCCGCTGGCCGCCGAGGGTGGTGTGGTCGGCCGAGCTATCGCTTCAGCGGCCTCCGGATTTGCGGATTTTTGTTCGGAAGATGGTTGTGACATAATTTTCCTCACCTGTCATTTGCCGCTTTTCCGGCATATTACTGTTCCCGCGCCGCCGCAGCATTGCAGACGGCATTGTCGGCGGCCATTTCGGTCCGCCGCGCAACGCATACGGAGGAAAGATTGTCCCAAGTTCAAGCGCAAAAGTAAACCGGCTGTTTTGCGCACAATCTTCTGTCAATTTCCCTGACCGACGTTACACTTGTTTCCATGCGCCCGGCTGACTTCAATTCTCCAGCACGCCCGTCACCCTCACGCACGGCCGTATCGCCGCCGCGGGTCGGTTTTTGGGTCCGCCTGATCGGCTTTGGCCTTCTCTTGGCGATCGCGGTGCTGGCAATCTGGCTGACTGATTTGCACGTGCATTCCGTTCCCGCCCCGACTAAAAAAGCGACCAAATCGGCCGCACCCCTTGGTTATTAATAATACAAATGCACGCCAAAGCCGACATATTGGATTTCATTTACAAAAAACTGGCCGTAGTAGGAATGCCCCCGATAAAATTCCAGCAGAAACTGAAACCGCGGACTGTCCGCGTGGCCATTGGTTACCTGCAGCCCGGCCCGCGCGGAAATGTCCGTGTCGTAATTATTCTGACTCCAGTTTTTTATATCAATGCCCGCCACCGGAGACCATACCGTGTTGGTCGTATGCCACAGGGTCGGACCATGATATTGCGCACCATATTGAAAAATCCAGCGACCAAGAGTGGAAGGTTCAATATCCGTCAGATATCCCGCTCCGGCATAAAGCCGAAAGGTACGCTTCAGCAGGTCCAGCGATACGATGCCGTTTAATTGTTCGTAACTGATTTTCTGCCTTAGCCCGTTGTAGTAGGCGGGGTTATCCAACAGAAATTCATCGCCCAGATGCGAACTCTGGTGAAAATACCGCACAATAAATGACAGATTTTTGTGCCGCACGGCACCGTAGCCACCCACGAAAAAATCGGTGTTTTGCAGCGCCTTGGCCTGCGTATCGACATTAAAATAGGCGTAGGCATCCGCCTGCATGCCCGTTTCCCATTGCCAGCCATCTCCCATATCGTTCCGATAAAATGGCAGCGTATCACCCAGACTTACCGGAATTACATCCTTTAAACCATTCGGATGATACGGCGAATAATGGCTGTACGATGCCGCAAAACCAGGCCATTTGGGATCGGCCATAAGTGGCGAAAACAGATTGCCCCGCGGGAAAAAACCGTTCGGCAAACGGTACATGCTCCCATGGAATGTGGCTGGCTCGGCCACATACGGTTTTAGCCATTTCGGTGTCGCCGTCGGTGGACCAAAACCCAATACGCCGGCCGCACCGCTTAGCCCTCCGGCCGCCGGTACCGAGGCTCCTACCCCATTACCATTTGCTGTGGCGGGAATTGAATCTGAATTTACCGCCCGGGTGGACCTTACCACCACACTTGCATCCAAGGCACCGGGAATGGCCAAAAGGGCTTTTTCCACGGCTCGGCGACGGGTTTTACTGGTTCCAGCCGGCAAAATAACATGAATCTTACCATGATCCGCTCGCACCTTTGCGTGCGATATACCGAATTGCAGCTTTAATTCCGCCACCGCATAGCCTTGCAGAAAGGCATCAGAACGCGAATTCGCCAGGGCCGGAACGCTTAGCCCCAGCACCGTGGTCGAGGCCACAAGCAGCAGGCGCAAAACCGATTTTCTTAACATAACCACTTTCTCCAAAAATAAGCCGCTGCAATTTCTCGGCGGCAAGGTCCTTTTGCATAACTATACACGCACCCATTTTGTCATGAATTTTTGTCCGCGTTCATCAGCACCCTTAAATGCGATGAATCATTCCCCCGCACCGGTGCCGGCAGGGGCGGCGGCGTTAATGCCTGCCCGGCGGTAATGTCCAGCATCCGCTGCAAACTTACACGCGACCAATACGCGTCAAATGCATCAACTTGAATCTGATTTACAATCTTTCCTTCCGCCAGATTATCCAACACCCACAACAAATGCGGCGGGTCTATCCGATACATGGTGGTGCACAGGCACTGGCAATCGGAAAGAATGGTGATCGTCTGTTCCGGATGCTCTTTGGCCAACCGATTCACCATGTGCACTTCCGTGCCCACGGCCCATTTACTGCCCGGCACAGCACCCCGAATCTGTTTGCCGATAAAATCCGTTGAACCCACCAGATCCGCCTTTTGCACCACTTCCCAGTTGCATTCCGGATGCACCAGCACCTTCACCCCCGGCAACCGGGCGCGCACCTGATCCACATGTTCCGGCCGAAACAACTGATGCACACTGCAATGCCCTTTCCATAAAATAAACGCCGACCCGCGTATCCGCTCATCATCCATCAATGAAAGATCTCGGTAGTTCCACACCATCATGCTTTCCAATGGAAAGCCCATTTTATACGCGGTATTTCGCCCCAGGTGCTGATCCGGAAAAAAAATAATCTTCCGGTGCGGCGTTTCGCCCGGCGTCTGGCCGTCCAGCGCCCAGGCCAGCACTTTTTCACAATTGCTGCTGGTGCATACCGCGCCGCCATTGCGGCCCACAAAACTTTTTACCGCAGCGCTGGAATTCATATACGTTATTGGAATCAGCCGGAAATCCGGATCATCCGCGCACGCCCGTGTAATTTGCCCCCACGCGTCCTCCACATCTTCCTCGCAGGCCATATCCGCCATTGAACAGCCCGCTCCCAAGTCCGGCAAAATCACCTTCTGGTGCTCCGCGGTCAGCACATCCGCGGATTCAGCCATAAAATGCACCCCGCAGAAGATCACAAAGCGGGCATCCTTAAGTTTGGCCGCCTCGCGCGATAATTGGAATGAATCACCGGTGAAATCAGCGAATTGAATCACTTCGTCCTGCTGATAATGATGCCCCAGTATGACCAGTTCCCGCCCGAACGCCGCCTTATGGGCCAGAACCGCGCTGCGAATTTTTTCAGCCGGCATTTGCAGATAGCGTTTGGGAATGGGTTGCTGCCAATTCATACTTTATGGATTCTCCAGTCAGCCGCCAATACTTCCCTGCATTATATCCGCAAAACCGGCTGCGGGCAGGCATCACCTCTAAATCACCAAAATAGCGGTTTGCGACTTTCGCGGACTTGGCCCGAAACTTTAACAGGCCGGATCATTCAGGGTTGAAAATTATTCCCCGCTCGCTGGAAATGATTTAATGAAATGGGGCGTTGAAATTCCCGTCATTGTCGCCCGTAACCGCTGGCGGTAAGCTTTGCGTCATGCCGCCGGATATCACATGTATCACCCACAAGCCACGCCACGGTCCGCAGGATTGGCTTGCGACCTGGCCGGCCCCTGATACCCGGCAATGTGATTGCCTTGGCGGCTATTTTAATATCAGCGGATTTTATAAATGGCGTCGCCATAGGGAACAGACAAATGCCACGAATATTTGACAATATTGAATTACAGCTTCTGCCCACGCTGCAAAAGGCGATGGAAGTTTCCCAGCGCGCCGATTTCTGCGTGGGTTATTTTAATCTCCGCGGCTGGCGGCATTTAGACCAGTACGTCGACCCATGGTCCGGTACCGATGGCCATTGCTGCCGATTGCTTGTGGGCATGCACCGCCCGGATGAAACGGAATTGCTGCGCGCTGCCGCCAATCCGGCCGCGTCCGATGAAATGGATAATCCCGGTGCCGCCCGGCTTCGGAAAAAATTGGCCGAAAGCTTCCGTGATCAACTGACACTTGGTGCCCCCACCGACGCCGATGAGGCCGGCCTGCGCCGCCTGGCCAGGCAAATCCGTACCGGTAAACTTCAGGTCAAACTCTTTTTAGGACACCCCCTGCACGCCAAACTTTATCTTCTGCAACGACATGATGAACTGAATCCAAAAATCGGTTTTCTCGGCAGCAGCAACTTAACCATGGCGGGTCTGTCCAAACAGGGTGAACTGAATGTTGACATTAC
>JAJZEY010000175.1 GCA_021805585.1 Planctomycetota bacterium | reverse complement strand
CAGACCGTCAACAATCACTTCGCAGGAAAGCCCACACCCTCGCTTCTTCCCTCAGGCCCGTGAACGGTTACCATATTTCGCAAAAATAAATTCATGAATTATTGACTTATCTCGTGCGTTAAATTAACCTGTCTGATTCGACTTTTCGCGAATCGAAGTTCGATTTATTTCGAGCTTCAGTCCGAACGAGCGAATAACGAGCGGCGCGTTTATGACAAAACGGCCTTCGTGTGATATGGATAATGCCTGGTATATGCCCGTCGCAGCGGCGGAATACCGGTAGGGAATAGCGTTTTAACTCTGCGAATGGAGTGATTTTTATGTTACCCGTGGCAAGAACCAGCAAATCCCGCAAAGGAATGCGCCGCGCCCATCACGCCCTGACCGGCGTATCGGCGATCCGCTGCCCGCGCTGCAATCAACCGAAACTTCCGCATCGTCTGTGCGGCGAATGCGGCTACCTGAATCGCAGCCTTTCGCTGACAACCTCAGCGGAAAAGGCCTGATTTTTGCGGGCGCACCGTGCGGCTGCCGCTGCGTCCGGGTGTTTCTGAATACTCCTGTGCGGGGGTTCGGATTGAATTTTCTGTTTCTCTTTCAGGGCATTTGATTCGATGCGCATCGCTATTGATGCCATGGGCGGAGACCACGCACCGGAGAAGATTCTCCAGGGAGCGTTGGATTCTCTTGATCTATTGGACTCAAACGACGAATTGATTCTGGTTGGCAGGCAAGAGGTTATTGACCCCCGGCTTCCACCGACAGCCAAAAACGGCGCGACCGTGCGGGTTCTTCACGCCTCCGATGTCATTGCCATGGATGAATCCCCAGTGGATGCCGTGCGAAAAAAACGCGACAGTTCCATCGTGAAAATGGTCAAGCTGGCCGCGGCCGGCGGAGCTGACGCAATAATTTCCGCCGGCAATACCGGTGCTCTGGTGGCTGCGGGTGTACTGATGTTGAAAGGGCTGCCGGGTGTGGAACGGCCGGGCATCGCCTGCACAGTGCCCACGCCGCACGGAGTGGTCATGTTGTGCGACGCCGGCGCCAACGTCACGCCGAAACCGTCACATCTGCATCAATATGCCGTTCTGGCCAGTGTGTATATGCAGGCACTGCACCATATTGAAAACCCCCGCGTGGGACTGCTGAATGTCGGAACAGAAGAGGAAAAGGGCACGCCGCTGGTGAAGGAAACACGCGTGCTTCTGGAAAATGACAAATCACTTCATTTCGTAGGATATGTGGAAGGGCGGGAATTATTTAAAGGCGTTTGTGATGTGGCTGTGACGGACGGCTTTACCGGCAATATCATGCTCAAAGTTATGGAAGGAATGAACACGTCGTTCATGACCATGCTTCAGGATGCGGCGCGGGAACAAAGTGCCCAAGCCCTGGCGGACCTTAAGCCGGTGCTTTCGTGTGTTTCCAAACGCTATGACCATGAAGAATACGGTGGAGCGCTGCTGCTGGGCGTGGCGGGCCTGTTTTTCAAGGTGCATGGCTCGGCCGGCCCGCGGGCCATTCGCAATGCCGTGCGTTCGGCTAAAGAAGCCTCGCGGCTGGATGTCAATAACCGCATTGTGCAGCGCCTCGCCCCGGCGGTCGCTTAGCCGGTGGCGGAATTAAGTTAATCGTGGTAGGGTTCTGCAACCGCGGCGGCGGTATTAGCCCCCGAAAGCCGACCTGACCGATCGGCCCGTTGTCGGCGGAACCCTGAAGAGGAGAAAATGCGGACATGCCTCGATTTGGCACCATCATTTCCGGCACCGGAAGTTACGTTCCGGAAAAGCGCCTGACCAATCAGGACCTGGAAAAACTCGTTGAAACCAGCAACGACTGGATCGTCCAGCGCACCGGTATTCGCGAGCGGCGAATTGCCAGTCCGGATCAGGCTTCGTCCGATCTGGCATTTGAGGCCGCCCGACGAGCGCTGGACACCGCAAAACTTTCCGCCGACGACATTGACCTGATTATTGTCGCCACGCTGACCCCGGATATGCTTACACCGAGCACCGCCTGTGTGCTGCAAACCCGCCTGGGCATTAAGCGGCACATTGGCGCGTTTGATATGAATGCCGCCTGTTCAGGGTTTGTATACGCCCTGGCGACTGCTTCACAATTTATTGCAAACGGTGCCTTTAAGCATATTCTGGTAGTGGGTGCCGAAACGCTTTCACGCATTGTGGATTACACTGATCGCGGAACCTGTATTTTATTCGGCGATGGTGCCGGTGCGGTGGTCCTGTCCGCATCCGACGACCCGGAACGCGGCCTTCAGGCGTTTGAACTCGGTGCGGATGGCGCAGGTGGACCGCTGCTGAATATTCCCGCCGGCGGTTCGCGCCTGCCGATTCTACCCGAGGTTCTGACCCGCCGCGATCAATATCTGAAAATGAACGGTCGTGAAGTTTATAAATTCGCGGTCACACAGATGACCCACAGCCTGCAACAGGCGATGCAGGCCTGCTCGTTAACCAGTGAACATGTGCGCCTGGTCGTGCCCCATCAGGTGAATCAGCGTATTATTGACAGCGCCACCGGCAAGATGGGATTTCCGGCGGAAAAAGTTTATATCAATATCGACCGCTATGGGAATACCTCCGGAGCCTCGGTGCCAATTGCATTGGATGAAGCCATGCGCGGCGGACGCTGCGGTGCCGGCGACTGGATTATTATGGTGGCTTTCGGCGCAGGCCTTACCTGGGCTTCCGCCACCATGCGGCTGTAAGATGGGTTGTGCCGCCCGGTTTATTGAGCCACGCCAAAAATCAGCGGCAAACGAATTTGTTTTGATCAGGACACCGGCAAGCCAGGATCGACAACAGGAAATTTTATGCAACAGGCGATTTTATGTCCGGGGCAGGGTGCCCAGCATGTGGGAATGGGGCAGGATTTTTTCGCAGCCCACCAGGCGGCGCGCGATGTTTTCGCCCTGGCGGATGAAATTCTGGGCTTCGGGCTTTCCACACTCTGTTTTCAAGGCCCCGATAGCCAACTCCAGCGGACCGATAATGCCCAGGTCGGTATTTTTGTCACCACTGTCGCGATTTATCAAACGCTTAAGTCGTCGGGCAAACTGCCCGCCAATATCGATGCGGCCGCGGGCCTTTCGCTGGGCGAATACTCCGCCCTGTTTATAGCCGGCGCAATGACGTTGCCCGACGCGATTCGCCTGGTGCGGGCGCGCGGCGAATTAATGCAGGCCGCGGCGGTTGCCCAGCCAAGCACCATGCTGGCCCTGGTGGGTGCGGATGAAACACAGGCGGCGGAAATATGTCGGCAGGCCGCCGGACATGGTATTGTTGTCATGGCTAATTTCAATGCGCCGGGACAAATTGTTCTTTCCGGCGGCGTTGAAGCGTGTGCCGAGGCGGCGAAAATTGCCCAGGCCACGGGCGTGCGCAGTGTGCCGCTGAATGTGGCCGGGGCGTTCCATTCTCCATTCATGCGGCCGGCTGCGGAAAAAATGCGGGAAATTCTCGCTGGCGTGCCTCTGGTCATGCCGCGAATCGCGGTTATCAGCAATGTTACGGCGCGCCCGCATGAATCGGTCGAAACCATGCGGGAATTACTGGTGGAACAGATCGTCGCTCCGGTCCGCTGGAGTCAGAGCATGGACTACCTGCGCCAGGCGGGCACAGGGCAATACCTGGAACTTGGTCCGGGGCGTGTCCTGACCGGCCTGATGAAAAAAATTGATCGCCGTGCGCCGATAGCCAATATATCGTCCGCCGAGGCGCCGGCCGCACCGGTTTCCACGCCGCAGGCGGCGAATTAGAAAAATCGAATGGAGTTTCTTTCATGACTGAAACGAATATAAAACGTGTCGCGTATGTAACTGGAGGATCGCGCGGCATTGGCGAGGCCATTGTCCGATCCCTGGCCGCCGGCGGCCACCATGTTGTGGCCGTGGCGCGCAACGCGGATAAGCTCGGCACGCTGTGTACCGAACTTACATCGCTTGGTCAATCAATGGAACCGGCAACCGTGGATATTGGCGATTCCGCCGCCCTGACGGCATCTATTGAAGCGGTTATCGAAAAACATGGGCGGCTGGATGTGCTGGTGAACAACGCCGGCATTACGCGCGACGGGCTTTTCATGCGGATGGATGACAAGGATTTCGACGATGTCATCAATACCAATCTGCGGGCGGCGTTTGTCGCCTGCCGGGCGGCGAGCCGCTCCATGATCCGCGCCCGCTGGGGGCGCATTATAAATATCGCATCGGTTTCAGGAATTATCGGCAATGCGGGCCAGGTGAATTATTCTGCTTCCAAGGCGGGTCTTATTGGTATGACCAAATCCATCGCGCGCGAGCTGGCCGGCAAACAGGTAACGGCCAACTGCGTGGCCCCCGGCTTTACCACCACAGATATGACCGACGTGCTGCCCGCTCCAATTAAGGATAAGGTGAAGGAAATTATTCCGTTGCGCCGTTTTGGCACACCGGCTGAAGTGGCCGCGGTCGTCGGCTTTCTGGCGGGCGATTCCGCAGCTTATATGACCGGCCAGGTGCTGGCGGTGGATGGCGGTATGAGCATGTAAGGCCTGGGGGAGCCAGAGTGCGGGCCGGCATTGGATGCGTCGCCGCATGCAATTGGGCCTTTTGCGAATTTTCCGTCGGCTCCGGATGGGCTGCGGAAAAAGCGAACCGGACCACGCGGCAGCGTTGCCAAGTGGACCGACTTACGCTAACCTTAGCATTCTGATAAATGCACGGGTGATGATAGTTTTTTGACTAAAACCCTTTTTATGGAGGCCTTTGGCATGGCTGAATTGGATACACAGATTGAAACCAAGGTTATCGACATCGTAGCCGAGCAAATGGGCGTGGACAAAGCCGAGATCACCCGTGAGACCAGCTTCGTCAATGACCTGAACGCGGACAGTCTGGATACAGTCGAACTGGTGATGGAATTCGAAGACGAATTCGAAATGTCCATTCCCGATGAGGAAGCGGAGAAAATTCAGACCGTTGGCCAGGCCATCGATTACATCAAGACGATCGCCGCCAAAGTCAAGCCGCCACAGTAAGGGCTTAGCGGCCGCGGGCCGTTTACGGCTTTTTATCCCGTCTGGTTTTCCCGCCGACAGTCTCTGTCCGGTGTCGTAGCGCTATGGAGTGCGTATCCCACAATGTCAAAGCGAAGAGTTGTTATCACGGGTTTGGGTGTTGTAACCCCTCTTGGTGAGGACCTGAACCTGTTCTGGCCGCGCCTGTTGGCCGGGAATTGTGGGATTCGCAAAATCACCCGGTTTGATTGCAGCACGTACCCAGTGCGAATCGCCGGGGAAATTCAACACGCCGATTTTCAGCCCGAAAAAACAATTGCGCCAAAGGAAATCAAGCGCATGGACCGCTTCAGCGTCTATGGCCTGGCCGCGGGCATTCACGCGGTGAGCGATGCCGGGTTGGACTTTTCCAAAATGGACACCGACCGCGCTGGCGTGATTGTCGGCTCGGGCATTGGCGGCATAGAGGAAATGGAACAGCAATATGACCGGATGCTGGCCAAAGGCGTCGACCGTGTATCGCCATTTACGGTTCCGCGACTGATGGTGAATGCCGCCGCGGGGAACCTGTCCAT
>JAJZEY010000321.1 GCA_021805585.1 Planctomycetota bacterium | reverse complement strand
CCTGACGAACCGGAGGCCCGAAGGACTTCCGCCGCCTGCGGGGTGGAAAAATACCAAGCGGCCTGGTATCACCCCGGTTCGCCCCAGCTCGCTCAGGTTCGCCCCCGATGGCTCAAGTTCGCCTAGGTTTGCCGCAAATTTGCCAACAATTTAGCCCTTTTTTCCCAAGCCGCAGGCGTATGGCAATTTATCGCGTATGCTTTTGGTTCTCAGGTCAAATATCATCCGCCGGCGGCGGGCATTAAAAACCCGGAGACACATACAATCAGGGCAATTACCACGACAATAGAAACCGAAAGAACCAAGCACCAGCGATTGATATTTTTGCGGCGCAACAACACAAAGTCATAAACGGCAACACAAACCGCGAACGGAAATGCCACCACGCAAGCCCAGCCAAGGAGCGCTGCAAGTGCCCAAGGCCACGGGGCGACATTTCCTAATTTTTCACGAAGAAATAAGAAAACAGATGGGGCAAGCGGGCAGGCCAAATCCCGGAATGCCGGCGTATGCAACAGCGCGTAAGCCGCACCGAACAGGGCCGCCATCACAACCGCGATTGACCGCAAAAAGGCGGGCCGCACCGCCCAGGACGATTTTTCCAATTGTTGCCCGCTGGTCCGATTCATTTTAAGTATCTCGCAAATGACCTTTAGACCAAGCGTTACCAGGCCCCCGTCATGACCGAACGCACAGGAACCATTCGAGTGTCATACGGCTTTTTTGGGGATAACCGTCGTGGCCCCCGGCCCACACTGTGACGGACAAAAATGGTTTTCCCTCCGCCCAATTCCGCGTTGGCGGCCTTGCTTCCCCAGGTGAATATGTTGTCATGATTTTCCCCGACATACGGGCTGGTTTCAAAAACAACATGGCAATCACCGAAGCCGACATTCTGTCCGATGCCGCGGAAGTTGCCAGTGTTAAAAATGAATTTCGGAAAGGCATTTACCCGCGGCACCTTGCAATTGCGCTGAAAATCGCCGTAGGCGTTGTTGGGGTCCTGCATGGGTGCCATATCCGAAACCAGCGGAACCGATGCGTCGGCATTCGCATTCCACCATGGCCCCACCGTTCGGCCCGCCCACGGAAAAGAAATTGAATAGCTTTCCCCCACACCATAGCCCGATGCCCCATAGCCGGGAACCGGCACGCCAAAGCATGAATAGAAATGGTCTTTATCGGAATAAAGCAGTGATGGTGCCACCGCGAAGGGATCTGCGGGACAAAGGAATTCTCGGGGTCTGGCGAACTTCTGGGCCACAAGCAGCCACATACATGCCAGTGGGCTGCCGAAGGCGGAGGAATTATGAAACAATGAATACACCAGCGCTGCGCGACTTTTCGGCTTAATCTGTGCGATTATCCCGGCCGGGCCATTCGGAAATACTCCCGCAATGGGCGGCGGCGGCACGCAGGGAAGTGTATTCTGATTGGTTTGGGCGTAGATTACCATACCCTGAATAATGCCGCGGATATTAGCGCTGCATACGGCGCGCGTCATACGTTGTCGCGCCTCATGAACGCCCGGAATAATAATAGCCGCGCTGATCAACAGAATGACGAGCAAAATGATCATCTCAGCCAGGGAAAGTCCGCGGTCCTGATGAAGCAGTCGCTTTGGGTTCAACGCCATCAGTCGTCTCCGCGCACACCGCTCTGCCGGCATAAAAATGCCGACAGCCAAGGCTATTGGCCCGTCGTCGGCCCTCGCTTCACATAATCCCCTGATTTTCAGGCTTCATGGAAATGTGCCCAAGCTATGGGCTCAGGGTCCCAAACCGCCGGTCAACCCGGCTGCGGCAGCGTGCCCATTCCCGGAGCCACCGGAGATTCGCCGGTGGCCGACAGGCCGCTGGTGGCGCTTCGCTTCTGTTCCGCAGCCAGCAGTTCACCGACCGTCGGTTTAGACAATGGCTGACCGGACATCAGGCGTTTAACATCTTCGGCGTCGACGGTTTCATATTTGATAAGGGCGTCCTTTAAATCGGTTAGTTCGCGCTTGCGCTCAACCAGAATACCGCGAGCCTCGGTATAGGCGGTCGTAATAAGGCGGTGTACTTCACTATCGATAAGTTCGGCGGTTTTATCGCTGTATTCCCGCGGACTTTCGAACCAGTTGGCATTTTCATCATGGCCGAAGCGTATTGGGCCAAGCGCATCGCTCATACCCAGCTTGCAGACCATTTCGCGCGCAATAGCGCTGGCCTGTTTGATATCCTGGCTGGCCCCGGATGAAATTTCGCCAAGATAAAGCTCTTCGGCCACGCGGCCGCCGAACAGAATCCGAAGCTCCGCCAGCAGATAGCCGCGGCTGTGGGTCATGCGTTCCTTTTCCGGCAACGAAAATGTTGCGCCTCCGTAAGGGCCGCGCGGAATTATAGTGACCTTGTGCAGCGGATCCGCACCGGGCGCAAAGTGTTGAATGACGGCATGGCCGGCTTCATGCCATGCGGTCAGAACGCGTTCTTCTTCATCCACCACGCGGCTGCGTCGAGCCTTGCCGAAGCGTATCTTATCGCGTGCTTCTTCCAGATCGGTCATTTCAATTGCTTCCCGATTCAGCATTGTGGCAATAAGCGCCGATTCATTAATGATTGCCGCAAGGTCGGCACCGCTGAACATGGGGGTCTGCCGGGCAAGACGCAGCATGTCCACATCCGGGCCAAGCTTCACCTTGCGAGCGTGAACCTGAAGAATTTCATAGCGGCCCTTAATATCGGGCAACGGCACGGTCACCTGACGATCAAAGCGGCCCGGCCGCGTCAATGCCGGATCCAGCACATCCGACCGGTTGGTAGCGGCAATTACAATGACCTGATCGTTGGTATCAAACCCGTCCATTTCCACCAGAATCGCATTAAGCGTCTGTTCGCGTTCATCATGGCCGCCGCTGGAAAAGCCGTTGCCGCGGCGGCGGCCAACCGCATCAATTTCGTCCAGAAATACAATGCAAGGCGAACTTTCCTTGGCGGTCTTAAACAGGTCCCGCACGCGCGAAGCGCCTACACCCACAAACATTTCCACAAAATCCGATCCGCTGATGGAAAAGAACGGCACGTCCGCTTCGCCTGCAATGGCCTTGGCCAGCAGAGTTTTGCCGACACCGGGAGAACCGATCAGCAGTACGCCGCGTGGAATTCGTCCGCCCAGCCGTTGAAACCGCCGCGGATTTTTCAGGAACTCGACAATTTCTGAAAGTTCTTCCTTGGCTTCCTGAATGCCCGCCACATCGTTGAACGTCACGTTGGTATGTTCCTTGGAAAGCAGCCGATGGCGGCTGCGCCCGAAGTTGCCGATCATACCGATTCCACCGCCGCCCGAACGAAGCTGGCGCACGAATAGAAAATACACGATAATGGCCAGAATCAGGTAGGGCAGCATGTCCAGAAAAATATACAGCAACTGATTGCTCGGGTGATAATGAAAGGTCACGCCATGGGCCGCCATCTGCTGGCTTATTTTATTCCAACCCCAGGCCACAAAACGCCGCGGCTGGCGGGTTGCCAGTTTCAAGGCGGTGTTGACCGGGTCGCCGGGCAAAGGCTTGTTAAGTGTGAAAATAATGCTGCCGTCATGATGAAACACCACCGATTTGATGTTGTTAAGTTGCAGTTGTTTCTGATAGGCATCATAGTTCACCTGCTTGGGTGAAGCGCCGGTTTTCAGAAGCAGCAGTAAAACGGAAACCACGGTAATAATGACCAGCCAGGTCAAAGTACTGCGGCTCATAAGAAAGCTGTTTTTGTCACGCCCTGGCTTGTTGTCCGGCGGAGTTGGTGCGCCGCCGGGAGTTTGTTGATTGCCTGAAGGGCCTGGTTTGGGGTCCGCCATGAGTTACCTCTTCAATACCCGGTTAATCGATCCGCTTGGTCGGTTGGCCGGTCGTTTCATTATAGTATGCCAGCCGGGACAATAAAATCCCCGCCTCTCTCTAAACCTTTATGTAATAACTTATCCGTTATTTTACGGCAAGTTATTCACCGGATTCTCCAATTTTCCTGAAATTGGGATTTTTCCACGCAACCCACCGCATTAGCCAACGCTTTACCCGGCATGGGGCAATCGCGAGCCGGTTGCCGCATTTCGCGGATTAGCATACCATAGGCAGCCGGAAATATTCGGAAATACCCGGAATTATCCGGAAATATGCGGGCGACCGATGGTTCGCCTGCGGGATGAAGAATCGGCGGCCACTGGAAACGGGGCATTGCCATCAATGGCTCTTGAATGGAACATGCTTAATGGTAAACCGCCTGCGAACCGCGCCGAATGAAACATTCTGGCGTATTGAAAATAAGCGGATTTTTATTCATCCGCCTGTTATACGCTTCTGGGCCAAGGTGCGGCTGGTGTCCTCGGTTGTGATCGCCATGCTCGGCGGTTCCCTGGCGGTTATCGCGTTGTTCCGCCCTGATTGGTTCCGGTTTACCAATCCGCAGGCCGCCCATCTGCTTGCCCCTGTTATTCTTCTGATGGCCGCGGGGCAGATGATGCTGGTTATTAAATCCGTTCTCGGCTGCGTAGCGGTGGTACGGGCGGACTGCATTAATGTACGCGGACGGCGATATGCCTGGAAAAATATTACCGATGTAACCATGGAACGTCCGCAAAGCGGCCCTGCGGACAAGCCGTCGCTTATGCTGCACATTCAGAAGAAAAACAAAATCAAACCGGTGGTAATGGTGCCTGACGGCATGGTGACACAGGAAGTATTGGCCCCACTTTACCATCGGGTGAACCAGATTCTTAAGCAGGCCCAGGCTAAAATATCAGCGCAAGGCTGATGCCCGCATTTTTTCAGCTGGAAGCCTTATCCGCTCCGGGCCGCCGGGCGCAGGCGGTGTTGATTTTTGGCGGTTACTTTTTGTCTTTCCCGGTGAGCTTGCGGATCACAATCCGCACCGGGTCATAATAGCGGTCCACGACCCGCTCTTTCATGGGGATAATGGCGTTGTCCGTAATGTGAATTTCTTCAGGACAGACTTCCGTACAGCATTTGGTAATGTTGCACAGGCCAAGACCGGCGTCGTTTTTCAACAGCGGAATCCGATCCAGTGAGTCCAGCGGGTGCATTTCCAGGCTCGCAATTCGCACAAAAAACCGCGGCCCGGCGAACTGTTCTTTTTTGTCATGTTCGCGCAACACATGGCATACATTCTGACAGAGGAAGCATTCAATACACTTGCGGAATTCCTGCACACGGTCCACATCCTCCTGTTTCATCAGCCATTGGGTATCCGGTTTGGGTGTGAAAGGAGGAATCTTTTTATTAACTTTGTAATTCCAAGAAACATCCGTCACCAGATCGCGCATAATTGGAAATGCCCGCATCGGATGCACGGTGACGGGTTGATCCTCTGGAAGAGAATCAAGCCGCGTTTTGCACATCAATCGCGGCTTGCCATTGACTTCCGCGCTGCATGAACCGCATTTGGCGGCCTTGCAGTTCCAACGGCAGGCGAGGTCCGGTGCCTGCTGCCGCTGAATCTGATGGATGGCGTCAAGCACCACCATGCCCTCCTCAACCGCCACGGGATAGGTGACGAACTTTCCGCCCTGGGCATCGCCGCGCCATACCTTGAATTCGCGCTGACTCATTTTTTCTCCTTGGCTTTTCGCTCATAGATCGG
>JAJZEY010000436.1 GCA_021805585.1 Planctomycetota bacterium | reverse complement strand
AAAATTCAGGCCATTGGACGGGAATGGCCCTATGGTGGCAACTGGAAGCAATATCAGTATGTCATGCCCAAAGCCAGCCTGGGAATGTATCGGCTGTTTATCGGCACGGATGGCTTTTTCACGCCGCCGCAAAACGATCGGCAAGGCCCGATTCCCGCACCGGCACCGATCCGGAAAACGCCGGACGCCAGCGCACTCCAGCGGCTCAAGCAGGCGGTCAACGGATATCTGGCGGGAATTCTGCGCAATCGCCGGATGCCGGATGGAATGAACCATATTGATGTACTGGCCAAAGCGTACAATACGCCCTGGAGCCTTGCTTTTCATAAACCGGCGGTCATTCAACGGCTGATCAAAGACCTTGACCTGCACGCGATAGCGGCGGACAGGGGTGCCGGCCACAAAAGCCGCTGGCAGTCGTTCAGCAATGCAGGCTGGTCTACCTTCGGACCGGGTGCGGATGCGATCCGGCGCGACATTTCCGAATTTCGGCCATTTCTGAACAAGCGGATCATGGTGAATGGCCAACCTGAAACCCGTGGCAAGTTGTGGGGCAGCGTGCTGAAAGCCGGACGGGATTATCTGGAATATCATCAGCGGCTATATTCCAACCAGTGCATGATTGTGGAATACAACTTATATGTGTGTAACCGGGCATTGGAGCTGGTTGAACCCTCCATGGCATGGCCGGAAAAAAAAGCGTTGCATTTCCTGAAAATCGGCGTGGGGCTTGCCCCCTACCTGGGAAGCAAAACGGCAAATGGCTGGCAGCGGCCGATGGGCAATCATTACTATGTTGTGACGCGAGCGGGCCTGACGCGCGAATTGGGCTACGTGGCCACTTACGGCGAAATTCAGGACTGGCCATACAAAATGTGGCGGGCCAGCGGAAATGCCCAAATCAAAAAGCAATATGAAAAGATTTATCTGGCGCGCAGCTGGTTCCGTTATCCGTCGCGCGACCGCGGTGGCTACCGCTGCATGAAAATTGAAGAAGTCATCGGCTGGCGGCATGATCTGTACCCATCCATCGTGGCTTATGGCGACCCGAGTTTCGGTTCCATGATGGAAGGTGCATCGGCATTTGGTATGGCCTGCCCGCAGGTGGTGGGCTTTGCCCAACAGTGCCTGGCGGATAATCAATTTTTCCGGGCCGAACAGCAGGCCCCTTCACAATTTTTCCGCGGCACCACCGTGCTGATTGCATTAAACGTTCCGCGGCAGTACGCACTGGTCAAGGCTATGCCTGCCAGCCCTTACCGGCTGCCGATGAGTCATGGCCAGCCGGATTTTGTCTGGGCGGACCCGCAGAATGCGGTGGTGGTGGTGAAGCATGGCCATGACCGATTCTGGGCAGAGCTTTATTACCGTGCACAAATGGGAATTAACCGCCTGGCGCGCGTGCACTTCACGCAGCCGCGATTAGACCGGCTGGCCACCGTGAATGAACAGGTGCAATTTACGCCCAGCGGAATGTACAGTATCCGGCCCAACTGGACGGATGTTAATTTTCGGCCGGGCTATACCCGTCAGGATCATGCCCGCCAGGCATTTGCGGGGCAAAAATTGCCGATTCCAAAATTGCCCCGCGGCTATCATATTCATGCGAACAAAAACGGACAGACCCATGCCCAGGGGCCGTATCTTGGCCGCGCCGGGTTTTATCGGTTGCGTTTCGGACACTATTTGATTGCGGTGAATACCACGGAATCGCACACCTACAAGCTGGCGGTGCCTGAACGATTCAACCACGCACGGAATCTGGTGACCCGCAAATCCGTTGTTCGGACTGCGTCGCTGGTGGTTGGGCCGCAACAGACCGTGGTTTTGTATGCGCGATGATACCGCGTCAAAGCAGATTGTACGGCAAACGTCCGGCACGGAAGCCCCACAACCGAAATGATGGCAAGATAACCACCGCATCAGGCAAACAGAGGTAATCGCATGGATTTCAGGCTGACGTGGTTCAAGACCGGGTCGCGATTCTCATCGCTGCTTTTGGCCATGCTTCTTACACCGCATTCCGCGTTAGCTAAAACAATTGAACAACCAGCCCGTTCGGCTATCTGGCGGCCTCTTGGCGGAAGCATTTGGGAGAACTGGAGCGGCATTAAACGCATTGACAGGACCGGCGCGGGCACGCTCGGGCCGACCGGCACGGCGGCATTCATCGCACCGGCAACACCGGGGCACGGTGGCTGGTATAAGCAGGGGTTTTTGCTGAAGTGTGGCGGAACGATCAATTTTTTGCGATGGTACGGATTGGAATGTCAGGTCAAGACGCCTTCACCCAAGGCCGTGCGCATGGTCGTTACCTTACGCATTCCACCGCAGTTGGGGCGTGAAGCCCTTATTCCTTCAACGCGGGCAATGATAACGTTAAGCGGGACCGGGTGGCATACCGTTATTCTTCCCTGGAGCGCGTTTAATTTACCCCGGGCTGCGCCGATTACCCTGCATTTTATACGGGACATTCAGTTGACGTTCCGAACGGCAAGCGGCCAACCGGTAAACGGCGTATGGGTGCGTCATATCGGCTTACGGCGGGGGCTGGCAATTTGCCTGAAGGCACGGGTGCGTTCACGCCCGGTACCGGCGGGAGGCACCGCGACTTATCACCTGACGGTGATTAACTGCACGCACCAATCGCAAGGTGTTCAACTCAATGTGCGGCAAAGCGGCTGGCGTGCCATGCGGGCCGTAATTTGGCCCGCGAATCTGGTAATTCCTTCCGGCAATTCGGCCATCGCCACGGTTACGGTAAAAGTTCCAGTGGGCATTCCACCGGGCGGATTTGAAAGCCAGATCATAACCGCCATCCCAAACGGGGACGCGGCCAAGGCGGCAACGCTTAAGTTTATTACCGTACGCCACCTGCCTGCGCCCAACATAATGTTTACGCGACCGGAATGGGATTCCATTCGCGCGGAAATAAAGACGTATCCGTGGGCCGGACAGCGCGCCAAATGGTATGCGCAACAGGCCCGTAAATGGGTGGTGCCGGTGGCCGGGGCCGGCCAGCATTTTCTACCGGACCACAATGCCACACCGCTTTTTGGCGCATATGCCGGAGTGCCGGCGCTTCAGACCGCCATCGCCTGGCAACTGACCCGCAACAAAAAGTATGCGGCAAAAGTGGCCCTTTTTCTGCGGCGGCTCGCCGATCCAAAAACCGGCTATCCCGCCACACTCATGGCGTGCAATGCCTCTTTTGTACAGGAAGGGCAATCGTTTCAAAGTTATGCCCGCGCCTATGATTTAATTAAACATGCCGGGGTTTTAACCCCGATGGATAAAGCACAAATCAATCAGACTCTGCGGCTGTGGATGCACGTGGACAGCGAAGGCTTGCAACATGGCGATGTTTCCAACTGGTCGATAGCCAAGCTTTGCGGCGGTGCCTATTCGGCGATGGCCCTGGAGGACATGGCTGATTTGCCGCGATTTCTGTATGGCCCGGGCGGATTTACCGACCAGATTCGCGCCGGCGAAATGAGCGACGGCTGGTGGTTTGAAGGGGCGGTTACCTACGACTTCTGGTGCGCCCGCGAATTCACAAAACTGGGGCTGGCCTGTCGGCCCTGGGGAATTAATATTCTTACCACGCAGTTTCCCGTGCGCTATTCACCGATAGTGGGTCTGCATCCATATGAAACACAGTCGTTACTGGGAATGTCTTTTAAAAAAGCCGGACAGCTTGACGGCAACCATGTAAGCATTGAGCACATGTGGAACGGATTTCTGATTTATCCGGATTACCGCGGCGTTATATTCGGCATTAATGACGCCCATGAAATGCGCGCAGCCGGGTCCTTTGCCCTGGCTTATTATGCATTTGGTAAGCCCGCCTTTGCCGCAGTGGCCAAAAAAGCCCTGCAACCCCACCTGCTTTATTCGGTACCGGTATTGCCCGCCCGCACACCACAGGTGGACCGGCGCAGCGGCTTCTCGGACAATGCGGCGGTGCTTATGTTGCGTTCGCATGTGCCCGCAAAGCCGGCCAAAGACATGATTCAAGCGGTCCTTCGCTACGGCACACATGGGGGCTATCATGGGCATTTCGACCTCACCGATCTGGTATCCGTCATGCGGTTCGGGCAAAGCTTTTATAACCCGGAAACAAGCTGGTATGGCTACGGCTCAGCCATGTACAAACTGTGGGTGCAAACCTCCCTGTCCCACAACATGGTGGTGGTGGATGACAAAATGCAGCTGCCCGGACCCAGCAGCCGTCTGTTGTTTTTCAATGGCAAGTTGATGCAGGCAGGCGGCGTTCAGGCGGTTTGCCGCTGGGCGAATCCACCTTATGGCGGCGGCATTTTTCCCAACGCATTTTATGGGAAACAGGCCCCCTATTATCCTGCGGCGATCCACCCTCCGGCCTTCGGAACTATTACCGGAAAAGCCGGCCCGATTGTGCAACGTCGGCTGTTGATTGTGCTGCCACAATTTATCATTGTCGCCGATTATTTAAAGGCCGTACACGTCCATACCTTTGATGATTTGCTGCAACTTCGCGGCGCACGGCTGGCTTCCGCCGGGGCAACATTTACCAGCCACTCGGCCATGCTTAATGCCGATCCGCTGGGCACCGGCCAATTCATCACCAATTGCCGTCACTATACGGTCAACGCCCCTTTCCGCATTGCCTCACACATTCATTTTGCCCCCCTGAGAAAAAACGGCATGAACGAAGATGGCCTCCATTCACCGCATCCCCAGTGGGAAACCGGTGGCGAAAATGGCCTGTACAATACGCCAGGCACGCTGCACCTGGATGAATACGGCGTATGGCCCCGGCGAGCGCATGTCGTCATTGGCGATTATCCGGAAGCGTGGCCCGTTCAAAAGCCGATCATCTATTCCGTGCAGGGCAATGGAAAAACTCTGGCGGCAGGCCATTTCAACGCCTGGATACTGGGCAGTGCCCGCGTAAATGTGAATATCCGCGGCCTGAAAACCCTGACGCTCCGGACACGCACCACCAGCCGCGGGAGCGGAGCCTGGAAGCGCCTGCGAACAATTTTCTGGGGCAATCCTGTTCTGGTTCTGGCCAATGGCAAACACGTGCCGCTAAGTACGCTGAACTTCACCACCAGCAACATTATTTCCACAAAAGGTCCGGGCATTGATTACCTTGGCGGACCGGTACACATTGCCGGTAACCGGTATAACGCGGCCATCGCCGCGGAACCCAAAAACACCACCATGCCCGGCGTGATCCGCATTAATCTTACCGGACTGCATGCCGCAGCGTTTCAGGCCACCGTCGGGGGCGATTGGCCGGTGGGAAAACAGGATCAATTGCGCAAGACCTGCGTCATTCGCACACGCGGTAAAACCGCGCGGTTCATAACGGTTATTGAACCGTACCACCAGCGTGCGATTATAAACGCAATGGCGATGAATCCGCATGAAATTCAAATCACGCTGACTCACCATCGCCAGGACACCATTTTTATTCATCACCTTGCCGGAAATGTACGGCATATTTTTGTCAAGATTCAGGAAACCAGACTGGGCAAAATTGTGGCACAGGAATCCACAACGCAATGAAACGGAAGGGCGCACTTATGATTTTCATTTCTCACCTGCGGAATTTGGCGGCACGCAGGACCTTGGCTGGGGAAGAGGGT
>JAJZEY010000561.1 GCA_021805585.1 Planctomycetota bacterium | reverse complement strand
CGCCCTTTGTCGCCACCGCCTCAACACGCTTTTTCATGGGGAAAGCCCCAATCATTTTATTTTCACGCTCAATTGTACCGATGCCCTGAATATGGCCATTGGCGGCTGGCTTAAACCCGGCGACCATGCCGTCTGTACGGCCATGGATCACAACAGTATTCTCCGCCCGCTTAATGAATTAGCGCGGCGCGGAATCATTACACAAACCCGCGTGGCCGCCGACCCCGCCACCGGCCTGGTAGACCCACGTGACATTGCCGCGGCAATAGGCCCCAAGACGCGACTGGTCGCAGTCGGTCAGGGCAGCAACGTCACCGGTACTGTGCAACCTATTGCGGAAATCGGGCGGCTGACACGCAAAACCGCGGCGGCCTTTCTGGTGGATGCCGCACAAACCGCAGGCCATCTGCCGCTGGATGTGCAGCGCGACAATATAGATTTCCTTGCCGCGCCGGGCCACAAGGGCCTCCTTGGACCCTTGGGAACCGGCTTTTTGTATATTCGCCCCGGCTTGCAGGACCAGCTTTGCACCATTCGTCAGGGCGGTACCGGCTCGGTCAGCGATCAGGATATTCAGCCCGCTTTCATGCCGGATAAATTTGAACCCGGATCGCATAATGCCATCGGCATCGCCGGCCTGTCCGCCGGAATCGCGTGGATTCTTAAAAAGGGAATTGAATCGCTGGCCGCCCATCAGAAGAAATTGTGCGGTGAATTTATTGAATCTGTCCGCACCGTTCCTTGTTTAACTTTTCTCGGCCCGCAAAATGCCACGGACCGTCTGGGAGTTTTCAGCGTGCGGCTGGCCGGTCACGACCCGCTGGAGCTTGCCGCACAGCTTGAAACCGATTTCCACATTCTAACCCGCGCCGGCCTGCATTGCGCACCGGGTGCTCATGAAACCATGGGAACCCACACTCCCGCCGCCGATCTGCCGAACGGTGCTCCCGGAACCACACGGTTCAGCTTCGGTCCGTTTTTATCCGTTCAGCAGGTCCGCACCTGCGGCGAAGCGCTGGCGGCCATAGCCGCAGATGCCGCCGCCCCAACTGCGGAAATTCGTTAACACGCCCCCGGAATAGTTCTATTACCTGGCTCCCGCTGCCGCGTTCCGGCTAGCCATGATTTGCCGCAATTGAATCGGTGTCAATTTATAAATTAGCCTGTTGATCGACCGCGATTTCCCGGCCGGGACCGGAGGCTCATTTCCCCGGCAGGCTCGACCCAGTGCCGATTGGCCACGTGGTCAAAGCCAATGCGTACTCAATTCATCCGCTCCACCTTTGTCCCGTTCATGGTGCCTGCCCCATGGACGGCTTCTTAACCACCTTTTCCGGCCGCGCGGTAAGGGTAATCAAAAGCACGCCACCGGTCGCAATGCCGCCGCCCAGCAGCGTCATCCCGGTCGGAATTTCACCCAGCCACAACCACGCCATACCAATGGCGATAACCGGCATCAGATATTGATACCCACACAAAGCGCTGGCCGACATTTGCGAAAGCACATAATTCCATGTGTAAAACGCCAGCGCCGCCGGGAACAGACCCAGATAAATCGCCGCACAAACCGCACTCGTCGGCGCGCCGTGCAGATGCCGCCACAACGGACCGGAAAACGGTAAAAGTTCCAGCGTCGCAGCCCAGATAGCCCAAGTCGTAAGCTCCAATGGCGTGTAGCGCGCCATCAGCGGCTTTTCCACCACCACATACGCCGCACTGCTTAACGATGCCGTCAGCACCAGAAGTGCCCCCCAACTGCCGGAAAGCCCATCGTTGCGCCCCAGCACAATCAGCGCCGTTCCCGCCAGACTTACCAGCAGGCCGATCCAGCCACGGGAATTTAACTTTTCCCTCAAAAACCATCCGGCCAGCAGCGCTGTAAAAATCGGCGAGGTGTTAATCAGCAGCGACGCGGTACCCGCCGAAACGGTGGCTTCCCCCGCATTAAGCGTCAGGTTATACAGTGCAAACCCCAGGAAGCCCAGCAGAAAGATAATGGGCAGGTCGCGTATTTTCGGCAAAAATTCAGGCCGGCGAAAAGCAAACAGGCCCAGTGCCGCCGAGGCACTTATAAACCGCAACAGCGCCAGATCGCCAAAGCCAAATCCGGTCAAACCCACCCGGATAGCCACAAACGCCGATGCCCAGAGCACCAGAGATATTGTCAGATATAAATAGTTGCGAATCGCCATAGGACTCCGTTCCGCGGCACCACGCGCACCGTTGACCACGGCCCGCGTTGGCTATGTTATGCGCAAACTCCCGCCAACTCAAAACATCCCCGCTCGCCACCCGCGTGGGGCTGACGTGTGCCCCCACAGACAGGGTGACGGGCATTGTCTTGTCCCCACCGCGCACGCGCATTTCGACGCTCCATGCTCAATATATCATCCATGAACGCCGGCAATTTTGTTGTCATGCCGGACTTGTGGGATTGACGAAGCTCGGTTTTATTCAACGTCCGTTGCCAAACGCTTTCCCGCATCGGGTCACGCGGATAGAATGCGGACCATTGCGGCTGCAACGGTCATGCTCAAACCGACCCAACGGCCGACTGAACTCCAACCGCAGGATGTCAATGCCCCAGGATGACACAACAAATTCCCTTGCCCCTATTGGCGTATTTGATTCCGGCCTTGGCGGCCTTACCGTGGTACGGGCGCTGAAGCGGCATTTGCCCCATGAATCCATCATCTACTTTGGCGACACCGCGCGGCTGCCCTATGGAACAAAATCGCCGCGAACGGTCCTGCTGTTTGCCCGGCAATGCCTGCAATTTTTGATGCAGTTTCGCCCCAAGGCGCTGGTGGTCGCGTGCAATACCGTCAGCGCCACCGCCATGGCCACACTGCCCAAATGCTTCCCGGTTCCGGTGATTGGCGTTCTTGAACCCGGTGCCCAGGCGGCGGTGGCAGCCGCGCGGCGCAAACATCCCATCGGGGACTGCGCCATCGGGCTGATTGCAACCGAAGCCACTATTGCCAGCAAAGCCTACACCCATGCCATAGCCCGGCTGGATCGCGGCATACATGTGGCCGGCCGGGCCTGCCCGCTGCTTGTACCGCTGATTGAAGAAGGCCGTGCGGAAAATAGCCCGATCGTAACGGCCGTGTTGGAAGATTATCTTGCACCGCTCAAGGCCTTGCACCCGCAGGCCTTAATATTGGGGTGCACCCATTACCCGATCCTGGAACGTGCGGTGTCCGCATTCATGGGGAGCGGCACCGAATTAATTGATTCCGCCGATCAAACGGCCTTGGTAGTTAAGCGGCAACTGGCTACAATGGCGGCGGCCCAAACGGCTGCGGGACTGGCCCGTCAATCAAGTTCGCTGACCTGTTACGTGACGGATCAGGGCCAACGGTTTGAAAGCCTGGCCAACCGCTTTCTGGGCGGCGCAATCGGCAGCCCCGTATGGGTGGACCCGGAACTCCTTGAACATCCGGAACACCCGGAAATGGAAATACCGCCATGACACATCCCACCACTGGCAACAATCCAACCATTGACAACATTTGCGCCGCAGGGCCTAAGCAATTGGCTCAGTGCTGTGGCACCATCACCCGGACTTCGCTGCTGGCTCTTGTCCTGGTCGGATTTTCCGCCGGCTGCAGTTCAGATTCAGACAATGGCAAATCAACCGGTTTTAACGGCACCATGCAAAGCTGGCTGGACAAAATGACCGGCCAAGGCAAAAAGCCGTTGACCTATGAAGCCGCCCAAATGTTTAACTCCGATGATCCGGATGCCCAGCGAGCGGCGATTGCTTATGTTTCCACCCGAAAATTTGGCCACGACAAAGCCTATATGAAAGCGTACCAATTGGCCGCCACGGCACCGAATCCTATGGTCCGCGGGCAGGCGATGATGGCTTTGGGCACATCGGGCGATCCATCCGTCGCACCCACGCTTATTACCGGACTTTCCGATCCGTCCAACTTTGTCCGCATGTGCGCGGCCATGGGGCTGACCCATGTCATGAATCCGTTGGCTATGGCCCCGTGCCGCGCCCGTCTGGCGGCCGACAGCGACATTCAGGTACGCGTCTATTGTGCCCAGGCGCTTGGAATGTATCGCGCCCAACCAGTGTTGCGTTCGCTAATTGACGCTCTGGACAACCGCAATGTGGCGGTGGTTCAGGCGGCCTGGGATTCCCTGCACCGGATCACCGGACTAAGCCTGCCGCAACATCCCGGACCCTGGCGAGCCTGGCTGAAACATTCGGCAACCGGCGGAATGGCCCTGAAAACAGGAGCGTAACCAAATAATTACAGGCCCATGGGCTGGACTGAAAGGCGTCTCAACCGCCCCGCCTGAGAAACGACCAAAATAAAGACGGCGGCGACCATTGACAAATTTCACAAAATTCGTATATTGAAGGGCTTCCAGATTGGCTGGAAATAGCCCTTTTCCTTTACGGACGGCAACCAAACTTGGTTCCGTGCTTGCAAGGCGAGGGCTGGCGGTATGTTGATACAAACGTAGTTTTAAGAGCGAAACAATACTATGAGCACCGTTGCCACAGCTAAACCCAAGTCCAGCCGCCCCAGCGTGCGGATTAGAACCACAACCGGTACCACCACGCTGGCCCGCGTAGGTCATGCGGACAATCGCTGGTTTGTGGTGGATGCCGCCGACCAGACACTCGGCCGCCTCGCCAGTGCGATTGCGACCCGGCTGATGGGGAAGCATAAAGCAATTTACACTCCAACCGTGGATGTAGGCGATTTTATTGTCGTCATTAACACCAGCAAAATTAAGGTTTCCGGGCGCAAACTCGTCCAGCGCGAATACGACTATTACACGTATTACACCAGCGGACGCCGCGTCAAAACCATGCTGGAAATGACGCAAAAACATCCGAACACAATGTTCCGGATGGCGGTACGTCGCATGCTTCCGAAAACCACCATGGGCGGCCAAATGCTTCGCAAACTTAAATGCTACAAAGATGCCGACCATCCCCATGTGGCACAAAAGCCGGAAGCCCTGACCCTGAAACTTTAACAGTTGGCCGAACAAGTTGAAAAATCCCGGCTGCCGACAGTTCGGGAATAATTGAAAATTGGAAGTTCGTTTTGGCCGATGGGCCGTTTAGAAAAAGGTTAAAACCATGACGGAAACATCCCCAGCACCAGAATCCGCATTTGCAATTGAAGCTGAAGCTCGCCGCGCCCGACATACCGTGGTGGTCGGTTGCAAAACTTTTTTTCTGGGAACCGGCCGGCGGAAAAGCTCCGTGGCACGGGTGAGAATCGTTGCCGGACAAGGCACCTTTTTGGTAAACGACCGCAAACTCGACGAATTTTTTCGTGAAGCCAAAGACCGTTCCGCGGTAATGGCACCCTTGGCAACGGCGAACGCAACCGACAAACTGGATATTTTTGTAAATGTGCAGGGTGGCGGGTATTCCGGTCAGGCGGGTGCGATTGTACAAGGCCTGGGCCGGGCGCTGACACTGTTTGACGCAACCCTTCACAAGCCGCTTCAGGATTCCGGGTTCCTTACACGCGACAGCCGCATGAAGGAACGTAAAAAGTATGGTCTGCGCGGTGCACGTAGGGCCTTCCAGTTCAGCAAACGTTGATACAGTTATCGCGGCCCTTGGCTGGCTATTGCCACCGGCAGTTCGATTATGGCGG
>JAJZEY010000120.1 GCA_021805585.1 Planctomycetota bacterium | reverse complement strand
ACCCAACCTTTTCCGCCGCCACGCACCGACCCACGGCCCCACCGCCCAAGCGGCGCGAGTTAAAATGTAAAATTTTACATTGCGGCCATTCCGTTTCCTGCAAACTCATCCGGGCATGGTATAATCTAACTGTTGGCTTGGATGGTTCCCGCTGGAAGGCCGGTACGATCGCCTGCGGATTTTCAAGTGTTTGGATGCACTCTGGCCCGCGGCGATGGGCTTTCATCGGCCCGGGGAATCACCGGCGCGGCTGTGCATGGATGGCGCTGCGATTATGTACAAAATCATCGCCTGTCTCTTAAGTTTCATGCTTGTGGCCACGGTCCTTTTCGACCTGCGTCGCGCCCGTTTGAATGTCACCGCCGATTCCGCGCACCTGTTCCATCAGATAGGCCGGCGAAGGCATATCCTCTGGGACCTTCAGACGCGACTTTCGTCAGAGACCAATCCAATCGTTTTGACAAAACGTATTAAAGCCCTGGACGCCCGGACGGCGGCCGACGCCGCGGACACAACGGCACCCGCGTCGGTCACGCCAGTGCCGGTGAATACCGGTCCGTACCAGACGACATTGGTGCATTAGTAAATATCCGGTGCCCCGACGCGGGATGTGAAACCCGCGGCGGGTGCCGGTAGATATAGCGAGCGATCCGATGCGGAAATTTAACCAGGCCAATGTGCTTTCAACGCTGGTGCTGTTGGCCGCGGCAGCCATACTTTTCGGCCTGCTTGGACGTGTAGCGTGGCTGCAGACGCATGTATCGCGGGCAGATGTGTCCAACCTTCGATCAGAACACGAAGTAAGCGTAAATCTAATGGCCCGCCGGGCTTCCATTTACACCAACGATTCCACGCTTATCGCCGGTTCGGTCCGCGTGTACGGCCTGTTTGCCGATCCTGGATTCATTTTCGACCCGCGTGGAAATTTGAGCGCACTTTCCGCGCAGGACCTTTCGAACGCTCGCCACATCATGGCGCGGCATGTGGCCAAGCTGCTGAACATGAAGCCCTCCGCATTTCTGACATGGATGCGCAGTCAGCTTTATTACGCCTCCGCCGCCACCGCTCCGGCCGTCACGACAGCGGGTATCTCCCCAACACCCCCTTTTGATCAATCCTCCCCGCCGCATCGACACCTGCGCCGGTTTCTTTGGCTTAGACGCCATGTCGGGCATTCCTTTTATGCGCGGTTTGAACGCATGCGCCGTCGCCTGCTCGAAAAATCCCGCCGCTACCAGCGGCAACACCTGTTCAAACTTTCAGCCGAATATTTTCACGCCCTCGATGGCATCGGATTTAAACGCTCCACTCGCCGCGTCTATCCATTGGGCACGTTCGCCGGTCAGGTCATCGGTTTCGCCAATTCCCACGTGGGCCTCGACGGTCTGGAAGCGCAATTAAATTCACTTCTGGAAGGCCGCAAGGGAAGAGTTATTTATGTCAAGGATGCCGCCGATCGGGCGTTATGGGTTGACCAGCGCGGCTACCGCCTTCCCAGTGACGGCATGAAAGTCTGGCTTACATTGAACACGATGATTCAGGGCGTCGCGCAAGAACAGTTGAACAAGGCCTGCAAAAAGTTTTCCGCGCACTCCGGCGTGGCCGTGGTGATGGACCCGCGCACCGGTGATATTCTGGCGATGGCCAACTATCCGACCATGAATCCAAACGACTATCAGAAGACGCCACCACAATTTCGCCGCAATCGGGCGGTCACCGATCCGTTTGAACCCGGATCGGTCTTTAAGCCCTTTAATCTGAGCTTTGCGCTTTATGACCATGTAGTGACACTGCAAACCGAGTTCAATTGCCACCATGGACGCTACCGGGATCCGACCGGACGGTTGATTCAGGATGTAGGCGGCTATGGCTATTTAACAGTTGAAGACATTCTGGTGCATTCCAGCAATATCGGCATGACCCAAATCGGCTGGCGAATGGGTATCCGCCGCCTGTTCGGCGGGATCAATGCGTTTGGCTTCGGCCGCATGACCGGTTGTATCCTGCCCGGGGAATCTCCCGGAATTGTGCGTCCCTTAAGCCGTTGGACCAAAGGCACACTCACCTCCGCGAGCTTCGGCTACGGTGTGGGTGTTACCGCGCTGCAGATGGCCCGCGGCCTTTGCGCGATTGCCAATGGCGGATGGCTGCCGATACCGCAAATCATCAGCCGCATTCAAACGCGCAACGGCCACCTGGAAACCTGGGCGCAAATCGCCGGCCCGCAAACAATGACCAAAATTCTCCCGCGATGGGCTACCCGGCAGGTGGTGACCGCCATGGAACAGGTCATGGTGCGCGGCACCGGTCAATACGCCATATCGCCCCTCTACCGTCTGTTCGGAAAAACCGGAACCGCTAATCTCGCTGTGGCCGGCCAGGATCGCTATCATTCGCATCAATACAACGCCACCTTCATAGCCGGTGGCCCCACGCCCGACCCGCGTCTGATTTGTGTGGTGGCCGTGCATGAGCCGGACCCGCACAAGGGCCATTTTGGCGGAACGGTGGCCGGCCCCGCCTGCTCCCGCATTCTGACCAGTGCCCTGCAGTACCTGCAGATTCCACCCGACCAGGGTCCCGCGACCGATCCGTGGTGGGGAAAGGAAAACGAACTTAAACGGTTAAAAGGGTTGAGCCATTAATCGCCGCCATAAGGCCGCAATAATTAGATATGAAAGATAGATATGTCAATGCCACTTTCTCAGTTGCTGACCGGAATTGAAGCGGACTTACCGGGCCTGTTTACACTGAACCATTTTGTTGAAAAACCGATCGATTTTGTGGTTGAAGACTCCCGTCTTGCCGCGCCCGGTGCGCTATTCGTCGCACGCGGCGGCACGCACGCCAACGGTGCCGCCTTTCTGCAACAGGCCATTGCCGCCGGCGTTTCGGCGGTGGTATTTGATCCTGCCTGCGTACCCGCGGATTTTGCCGATAGTGCCGCCAAATCCGGAACGGTGCCCGTCGCCTCGCGGTACCCGGCCGTCATGCTGGGCCACCTTGCTCAGCGGATGGCGGACAACCCGGCACGAAAGCTTAAGTTGCTCGCCGTTACCGGCACCAACGGCAAAACCACCACCACCTATCTTCTTCGCGGTATTTTCCGCGCCGCCGGGCTGAAATGCGGTCTTATCGGAACCGTTCAAACCGATGATTGCCAAACTGTTACGGAAAGCTCCATGACCACGCCCGCACCACTTGACCTTGCCGCCCTGCTGGACCGCATGGTCAAAAATGGTGCCCAGGCCGCGGCGATGGAAGCCAGCAGCCACGCCTTGGCGCAGGACCGCCTTGCCGGCCTGATTGTTGGTGTGGCTATGTTCAGCAATCTGACCGGTGATCACCTGGACTACCATGGCACCATGGAAAATTATGCCGCCGCCAAAGCCCGTCTTTTCGCCGAGCTTAGGCCCGATGCTTCCGCCGTTATCCATTCCGACGACCCCTGGAGTTCCCGCATGGTGCAGGATTGCCATGCGCGAATTCTTACCTATGCACTCGACCGCCCCGCCGATTTCACCGGCCGAATCCATCGCCTGGATGGCGCAGGCATGGATATTGAACTTGCCGGCCCGGACGGCCAAAAAGATATGATTCACAGTTCCATGGTCGGTCGGCACAACGCACAAAACCTGCTTTGCGCGGTGGCCGGTGCGTGGGCCGCCGGTCTTCATTGGCACGATATTATTCCCGGCCTGGAAAATCTCGACCGCGTTCCCGGCCGCCTGGAAGCTGTACACCTGGCAGGTATTTCCCCACGTGACATGACTTTCCATGTTCTGGTAGATTACGCCCATACCCATGACGCCCTGCAAAATGTGCTTGCCGCGGTCCGCCCATGGACCCGCCACCGCATCATTCTGGTTTTTGGCTGCGGCGGCGACCGGGATGTCACCAAACGTCCTAAAATGGCCGCCGTGGCGGAACAATTGGCCGATGATATTTTTCTAACCCAGGACAATCCGCGCACTGAAAAGCCGCAAGACATCCTGAACATGATTCTGGCCGGTTTTTCGGAAAATGGACGCCGGAAGGTCCGGATCTGTCCAGATCGACGGGAAGCCATTGCCGCAGCCATTGATATAGCCCGCTCCGGCGATGTTGTGCTGATCGCCGGAAAAGGACACGAGAATTATCAGATCATCGGCACGGTCAAACATCCGTTTGATGATCTGAAAACCGCCGCCGCCGCCCTGCATCGGCGGCTGGCCATGGATTCCAAAGAGCCTGCCGAAAGTGTCGGCGTAAAGGCGGGTGACCGATGAAACCATGGCCCTATGAACAGGTCCGCCGCGTGACTCTTTCCCGCTGGCTGGCGCGGGGCACACGCATGGCCACCGGAAAAATTTCCACCGACTCCCGCCAGATCGGTCCGGGAGATTTTTTCATCGCCATTAAAGGACCGAATTTTGATGGCCACGCGTTTCTCGGCCAGGTCCTGGCCACCGGCGTATCCGGCGTGCTGGTAGATCAACCCCCATCCGCCGAAGTCCTGGCCCAGGCCACCGCGGATTCCATAACCATTCTTCAGACCGACCACACCATTCGCGGGTTAAACCGCCTTGCCGCGGCCTATCGCCGCGACGTAAGAGCCAAAATTGTGGCGGTTGGCGGTGCCAATGGAAAAACCACCACCAAACAGATGATTCACACGCTGCTGCAACAGCGATTTTCCGGCATCGCAAGCCCGAAAAGTTTCAACAACAATATCGGCGTGCCGCTGACCGTACTTTCCATTGAACCGCAGCATGAATATGCGGTTCTGGAAATCGGCACCAACGCTCCGGGCGAAGTAGCCGCATTAGCCCAGGTCGCCGTGCCGGATATAGCGGTCATTACCGGTATCGGTCTGGAACACCTGGAATTCTTAAAAGACCTTTCCACCGTGGCCCATGAGGAAGCCTCTCTGGCCCGCTCGGTTCCCGCCACGGGCATGCTGATGCTCACCAATCAATCACCCGAATTGCTTGGTGCCCTTCGCTTTTTTAAACATCCGCGAGTCACCGTAGGTCCTGCCGGAAGCGATGCGGACTTTACCGCCTCGGAAATCGCCGAAACCTGGAACGGATGCTCCTTCCTGCTTAATGGCCGCCAGCGCATCGAAATTCCGCTGCTCGGTCGACACAATGTATTCAATGTGCTGCTGGCGATGGCCGTGGCCCGAAGACTTGGCCTGACCGATGACGAAATTTCCGTCGGCCTGAATCATCTGAAGCCCGCATCCATGCGATTGGAAATCCAGAGCCGTGGTGGGCATCGGATAATCAACGACGCCTACAATGCCAATCCCACCAGCATGACGGCCGCACTCGAAACGTTTATCCGCTTACCCGTTCCCTTTGCCGATACGGTTGCGGGCCGCCGCGTGGCGGTTTTAGGCGACATGCTGGAACTCGGTCCGCGTTCCGCGGAATTCCACCGCGAAATCGGACGGCTCGCCGCCTCCTTGGCGATCGATCGTCTGCTTGCCGTCGGCCCTTTCATGCGGGCCGCGCACGATCAAATGCTTGCCGCAGGCAGGCCTTCGCATCATTTTGCCGATGCGGTGGCCGCAGCCGACGCGCTGCCGACCCTTTTACACCCTGCGGATGTTATTCTGTTAAAAGGGTCGCGTTCCATGCGAATGGAACGCGCTTTGGAAAAACTGCCAC
>JAJZEY010000001.1 GCA_021805585.1 Planctomycetota bacterium | reverse complement strand
TCACCACGCCATCAGCGCCATCCGCATAACCCACGGCATATTTGCCGGTATTGCCCGCCGCGGTGGCGGAATTAATCACGCCGCCGGTGGTGGACGTGCCGTTCCATGTCCCGCCGTTGTAACCGGCGATAATTTCATTGCGAATCGTCGCGTTGGGACTGTTTCCCGCTGTGTAATTTATTGTAATGCCATCACTGGCACCCGTGCTGTTCATGGCCACCGTCGCCGCGGGGGCTATTGTCAGCGCGGTCGTGCCGGTAATTGCCGCACCGGTTACCAGCGTCAGCGTTCCGGAATTCACACTTGTCGGGCCTGTGTAGGTGCTGATGCCGGAAATGGTTAAATTGTGCGTACCGGCGATCGAAAGGCCGCCGGCACCCACCATCGGAGCGCTGATTGTGGCATCGGCATTCATGGTCATGGTGCCGCTGCCGACCAGCGTTAAACTGTTCGTTGACGTTCCGGCAATTGTGTACTGCCCCGGAGCGGCTGTGCTTACCGCATTAAACGTTATGCCGCCGGCACTCACGCCCGTTGATGATATTGTTATCACGCCCGCCGTGCCGCCATCCCCAATAACCGCGGTTGCGCCGCTGCTCCAGGAAGCGGGCAGACCACCGGAACTCCAGTTGGTGCCTGCGGTCGTCCAGGTTCCTGTGCCATCGGAGCCGTTACCGGTCTGCAAGGCGTCCCATGTGAGTGACTGGTTTATCTGATAACCGTACGCCAGATGAAGCACATTGAGGTCAATCTGGCTGATATCGCGGCGCACGCCATTGGGCAGCGCCGGATTCATGAGGTCACCCGCGGTAATGCCGCTGGCGGAGGTATGCACAATATCGGTGGAACTGTCCAGGGGAACATTTAAGCCGCCCAGGTCAAAGGTTGCCGCCGAACCGCTGACCGTTACATGGGATGCATATTTATCCACCTGGCTGGGGGTATCGAAATTGTCATAATAAATCTGATCGGTAAACCCCATCATATGCCCCATTTCATGGCGCAGAATGCTTAATGCGTCAAATTCGTTGTTGGGGACCGGGGCGCTCTGGTCAATAAAGGCCAACGTATCGCCGGAAATGCCCGCAGTCATGGCATCGGCGTTAATATGAATCACCTGCGTTACGCCGGGCGTCCATGGATAAATATTGGTGCCCGCGGTTTCAGAAAAAGAAGTAACCGCCTCTCCCAGATAAGTGCTTGAGCTGGTGCCGGCGTTGGTAAAATCCATCGTCAGATTCACCGTCTGGTTATCAAGAATGCGGCTGGTCCAACTGGCAATGGCTTCGTCCACCACCGTTTCTTCAGTGGAGTTCCAGGTTTGACCCGCACCGTTTACAAAAGTCGGGATAATGGCCAGACCAAATGCTTTTCCGGAAGCTAATATCAAAAACAGACTCGCGCCGGCCGCCCAACCGCGGCGGCACCGGCGCTGTTTCCGCCGCGACAAACTTAACAAGTACATATATTTATACATTACCACTTATTTACTCCGGAAGAGCGACGGTTATCGGACTTAATATTCCCGCCCCCGGATTTCTGATAGATAGCCTAAGTGAAATGCGCCCCCAATTAAAGCGGCCTGGAAAATTCCGGAACAAAATTGCACAGGCCGTGCAACTGTTGAATTCTCTGGCCGTTAGTCCCGCAGGCGACCCGATCGCCTGAAATGACCAACAGGAGGTTTCCATGAAGACAATCACAATACTGGCTGCCGGCGCGTTACTGACTGGATCACTTTTTTCCACGGGTTGTCGCACCGTTGTGGTCGCGCGTCCGGGACCGCCGGGACCGCCACCGCCGCCGCCGGGGGCGTATTATGTTCCCGCCGCACCGTGGCCCGGAGCCGTCTGGATACGCGCGCATTATGTCTGGCGGCCGCGCTGGGGGCGTTATCAATGGGTGCCAGGTCATTGGGTCAGGTAAAATCGCATTCCAAACGCTGAAAATAGCCGCACCCGGCAAAACGGAATGGTGAAAACGCGCATCGGCGATAGCACCCATTCAGCCGTTGGCGGCGCAACGGATGATAGCCGCCGCCGTTACCGCCGCGGTTTCCATACGAAGCACCGTCGCGGCAAGACGCACGGCGTGCACACGGGCGTCGGCGGAAAGCAGCCTCGTTTCCGCGTGGCTCCAGCCGCCCTCCGGCCCGATCAAAACGACCATTGTATAACCGCCGGGCCGCTCGCCAGTTCCGGAGGCGTTGACATCGGCGGGCGATTTTAGACAGGCCGTTCTGGTTAGCCGGTCGAAAAGCGATTCCTCGGCGGCCGGCCGGCCCCAAAGAAATTCAACCGTTCCGGATGCGGGCTGCCCGAGAAAATCGAACAGGGCGACCGGTCCGTCAATTTCCATAACAAAATTGCGCCCGCACTGCTTGGCGGATTCCGCCGCGGCACGGCGGAATTTGACCATTTTTCCGCCCTGTTTATCCGGATGCACCACGGCATAATCCGTATCCAGCCAGACCAGCCGCTGCACGTCTAGCTGGCTTAATTGCTCCACCATTTGCATGGCTCGATCCGCCTTGGGCGTTGCCGACGCCACAGTCACGGCAAGTGGCGGCGGTGAATCCTGCCGCAAAGGCTCGGTGGGCACAAAGCAACTTTCGCGCCGGCGCATAACCAATCGCCCCATCGCCCAAAGGCCGCGGCCATTAAAGGCAATCGCCATCTGGCCATCTTCCATCCGCAGCACATGGCGCGCATGATGGTCCTGGTCGTCGGGCAGAGCGGTTTCACCCGCACCAAGGTCGGGAATATAAAATCGGGTGGTAGCCATACCACATTCTCCGGCATCGGGCACATTTACGGAATGGTCAGCCGATACAGCAGGCCATCCTTCTGTATCCCCGGATCTCCGTGCCATTTCAACGGCCCTTCACTGACCGTAAAATTTTCCAGCACAGCCAATATCGGAAAATCTTCCGCACTGTTCCGCCCCGGATCACTGATCCATACGGTGCCACCCGGTGCCAGCAGTCGTTTGACAGCACTTAGCAGAATCGCGTGAAGGCGCCGTTCATACAACACGTCCGATGCGATAATCCAGTCAAACTTTTGTTCCACCGGACTTCGCCAATCCATCTGAAAAGCGTCCACCGCATCGGCTGCAATTTGGTTGGTTGCGGCATTATGGCGGGCAAACTCAATCGCTTCCGGATCATAATCGGTAAAAGTCACATGCCAGCCGCGCCATCCCGCCGCCACGCCGGCTATGCCCAGGCCGCACCCAAGCTCCAATGCCCGCGGCCGCCCCTTGCCCCCGGCCGGCACCACCGGAGGGGATTCGTCGGACTGGGCAATCCGATGGGCCAGCATCAAACTGCTGGGCCAAATCACGGGCCAGTAGGGTAAATAATTATCCGCCTTGTACCGCTGTTCGGTTACCGGGTCATCCAGCAGTGAATCCGGATCTTTGGGGGCGGTAATATCCAGCGTGCGGCCGGCAATATCAAAACGATGCGTCCGCACGGCGAATCGACTTACCAGGGATGAAAAGCCAGGGGTTGTTTTTTGCATCGGCGAGGCCATTTACGGATGTACCATTCCGGTAGCGGGGCGGGAACCGGTTGTCGGCGTCGGCATAGACGTTGTCGGATGACCGGCCGCCGGCTCATGTTCCCCCCGTGTCGTTAAAATAATGGAAGCCACAATTCCAATAAACAGCACAATAGCCGCCGCCACCACAAATCGTGTCCAGGGTGAAAGATTGAATCCCTCGACCAGGTCATCGTCGGCGGATTTTTTCTTTTTCGGTGCCAGAAGCGGGTCATATGCCAGCATCGACTGTTCCGCCGCGCCGCCCAGTCGGGCCGCTTCTATCTGAACCGCGGCGGTTAATCTTGCCCACGCCGCAGCCGGCATCACAGCCGCCGTGCCGGTTTGCGATTTCGCACTATCCGGCGACGCGGTCTGATCGCGCCGCATCACCTCGATTACCTGCCGCGGGAAATCCCGCTCTGAAACTTTTTTTTCCACAAACTCCTTAAACACCTGACGAACCGCCTGTTGAAGCAGACTCTCGGCATAGTCGGGCGACGCACAACTTTGGGCCGTCGAATACAGCGTATCGCGATCAGCTTCCAGCAGCTCAATACATCGATGACTGGCGGATTCAATCATAATTAAGACCTGTGGGAGTCGTGCCTGGCTACGGGTAAACCCGGCCGCACCGGAAATTTTTCGAGTGCCACAAAGAATTCCATTGCCCAACACCGAAGGCAGTATTTTTTAACTGCGGCCGCATTTTATGGGCCTGTTCCTCCCGTCGCGGATCAGGGATGCGTGGCCGCGGGGCCATAAGCGTCGGAAATGGTTAAGCCATCGTTAAGCATCGCCGGAACCAGGCCGGGCAGCGCCGGGTTTATTTTGTAAGCGCGGGCATAGTATTTCCCGGCGATGGCTTTCTGGCCGATGCGGTCAAAAAACTGTGCGGTCTGCAACTGAATACGGGCATCGGTCGGTGCCATTTGGGCCGCCTTAATATAGTTTGCGCGGGCATCATCCAGGTCACCGAGTTTTTCATAGAACCGCGCCACCCGCAGCCGTCCCGCCGGTCGCTGGGTCAGTGCCGCATCGCGTTCCAGAAAATTCATCGCCTCATTGGGCTTTCCGCTCTTGATCAGAGCTTCCGCCAAAGCGCTTTTCACGTGGCCATAATTCGGATCCACGCGCCAGGCCATTTTGTAGTGATATTGCGACTGCTCATACCGCCCCAGCATGTAGTCCGATGCGCCCGCGTAGTAATTACCCCGCGGTTGGGATTCGTTGTATTTCAGTGATTGGTTGAATTTTGCCAGAGCCGCGGCATATTTATGCTGGTGATAGAGTCGCAGCCCTTCGTTGCGCAACTTCATGGCGGGCGATTGGCATCCGGCCAGAACGCCAACGCCAATCAGCAGTGCAACGGTGAAAAGTTTTTTCGTCATTGAAGAACGAGCCTTAATCCGCATCATTTTTCCGGTCATGTTGAACTCCGCTAGGTTTTCCATGTACTGATGGTATCATTGAACCGTGGTTTGGCAAGACTCCAGCAAATTCCCCCCCTTCGCACCGCCGGATGCTTTGCGGGAGGATGGCCCTTCAGACGGCCAGAATTTAGCCTTTGCAATCCTCCGCCATGTGACCGCACAGGATATGCATTGGGACCTTTTGCTGGAATTGCCCGGTAGAACAGGCCTGGCCACATGGCGAATTCACGCCCCACCATACGACTGGCCCAGCCCGCACGGCCAGGCAATTCATTGGTTACCCGCATATCCCCTGCCCGACCATCGCCGGATTTACCTTGATTACCAAGGCCCGATTTCCAATAATCGTGGCCATGTCACACAAGTGGACCGTGGCCGGTTGATCGTACATTCATCCGACCAGACCGTGCTGAATGTAACCCTTGTCGGAGCATCCGCGAATCTTCACCTCCTTTTTCACCCCCCCACCGGCAGCACGGAACCATGGATGTTTTCAGCGCGTCCGGCGTGATCCGTCAGACTTTATGCGAAAGCCATTTATCCCGATGAAATATGACATAGCTGAAGATCGCCCGATAATTCAGGTCCACAAAAATCGCGATCCAGACGGCGGTTAAATTGGCACCCGAAATTTGGTGCGTCGCCATGTACCACAAACAGATACCCAGCACGCCCAGCCG
>JAJZEY010000554.1 GCA_021805585.1 Planctomycetota bacterium | reverse complement strand
GTGGTTTCTGTCCCCAAAAAAAACCTGGTTCAAAAGGCCTGATTCAACCAAATGCTTGAGCGTGCGATAGACCGTGGCTTTGCTGGCGCGATGATCGCTTTGCCGCAATTGCAGAAGCAGTTCCTCGGCTTCAAACGGGCGGCGAAACTGCTGAACCGCTTCAAGAATCACCCGCCGTTCCGGCGTAAATTTATGGTGCCGTGCGCGAAGAAAGGTCTGAAAAATTTCCTGTGCGGATTCCATGCCGCCTGATTATGCCCGCGACGCGGCGGGCGGGCAAACGGTTTATTCAAAATTGAGCGCGTCAGGCCAGAGCCAACAGCCCGAAGCGTCCCCATTTTCCGGCGGAATCAGCGGCGCATGGGCTGCCCTGAAAAAAAAAAGCGGCGGCGATTCGCATCGCCGCCGCAATAGTCTTGAATTTCCACAGGCGGGCGGGGCGGGCACAATGCCGCAACCGACCCGCAGATTCGGCTAAACTTACATGTGCAGTTTGGCAAGCTCCTGATGCGCTGCGGCGACACCCGCGCCAAAGGTGAACTTATGCCCCTGCTGTTGAAGCACAATTTCCAAGGCGCTGATAACGCCAAGCGTGTCAAATGCGTCCACATATCCCATGTGGCTTAAACGGAAAATCTGACCCTGCATGGAACCCTGTCCGGCGGCAATATGAATATTGAACTGCTTGCGCAGGGCACCGCGGAACGTTTTGTCATCAAAGCCGGCGGGATAATGAATACCCGTAACCGAATCCACCGGATTGCTGGAAAACACTTTAAGCCCCATGGCCACAGCTGCGGCCCGTGTGGCGCGCGCGAATGCGGAGGTCCGCTTCCAGACGTTTTCCATACCTTCCTGGGTGATCATGGTAAGAGATGTGTTCAGGCCGCGCACCAGCGTCACGGCGGGCGTCCAGGGCACATCATTTTCCGCCAGACTTTTTAGATAATGCGAAAGACTTAAATACAAATTGGGCTGCTGAACGGTTTCCGATTTCTTTCTTGCCTTTTCCGACACACTCAGGAAGCCGAGGCCCGGCGGAAGCATCATCGCTTTCTGGGAACCGGTTACCAGAATATCGACGCCCCATTCATCGGGTTTAACGGGAATCGCGCCCACGCTGGTAATGCCATCCACAATCAGAATCGCATCGGTTTTGCGCACGAGTGCGGCAATGGCCTGCAAATCGTTGACGGTGCAGGTGCTGGTTTCGCTGTGGCAAAGCGTTACGGCATCGAACTTATGTGCGGCCAGCGCTTCGGCGACTTTTTCGGGCCCAACAGCGTGGCCATATTCGGCTTTTAGTTCCACAATTTCGCACTTGTTCCGTTTGGCGATTGTAACCCAGCGTTCCGCAAATTTGCCGTTGGAAAGGCACAGGACCTTGCCCCCCTGCGGAATAGTGTTGATCATGGCACATTCGTAGGCCGCAGTGCCGCTGCCGGCAATAGTGACCACGGGATTGGCGGTCAGGAAAACCTGGCCGAGCAATTTGTTGACGGAGGCAAACAGGTTTTTGTAATCCTGTGTGCGATGATGGAAGACCGGCTTGGCCATTTCCAGAAGAACTTCTTCCGGAACACTGGTGGGACCGGGGGTAAAAAGACGCATACGATTCATCAGGGAAACTCCATGCAAAATTTATCTTCGGGTGAATGGCTCATGCACATAGCCGATGGATTCACCACAAAGCCGTTGGACACTATAAGGGATTGATTTTCCGCCACAAGTCCGCAGTCATTTCCGCTATTTTGGTGGGTCTGCCAATTTTTCTGGCGTGGTGCGGCTTTTCGTCTTCACGGCCCGCATTTTTTTTACGCCAAGGCCACTTCATGCAATCCAAAATGGCCTGACGCTCGATTTATTGGCACACCCATTTTAGTTATGGTTGGGTCCGCAACAGCGCACCGCGCGGCCACTCCATCGGCCGATGTCTGCTTTTCGGAATTATCAGGCATCCTCCACTGGAATAACCTGCGTAATTTCGGGAACTTTCTCCCGCAGACTTTTTTCAATTCCGAGTCGGAGTGTGGCATCCGAGCTTGGACAGCCAACGCATGCTCCGCGAAAGCGAACTTTTACGACTCCCGCGGTGCTGACATCCACAAGATCAATATCTCCTCCATCCCATTGAATTAACGGGCGCAGCGCGTCCAAGACAGCCTGTACGCGCTCCCAGAGCGGCACTTCCGGGCTGGACTGAACCAGGGGCAACGTTCGACTTTCGACCATAAAACCTCTGAAATCAGTATAGAATCAGCGGCAACGGCGGGCAAGCCCCGTTTTTAGCCACCACCCGCCGCGGCAAGCACGGAAATAATCGCTTAATTTCCCCGGCGCAATGCCCACGTGCGTTTATGCAGGAGCATATCCATGGATGGACTTAAAGATTGCATAACCAACAGAACGGTCGTGGCCGGGGGCAGCGGCACATCCAGCCGATGAATGAACGCGGCTGCCAGCCCCGCGACAAGCAGGAAAATTCGACGGGCAGCTGGTTCAATAGGCAGGGTGCCAGGCAGCGCGAGAATAAACACAGACGCGAAAATAAAGTCCGAGCTGCACAATTCATAAGTCAGCAATGCGATGGCGCGTTCCGGAGGAAGATACCAGATACCGCCCAGGCTTTGCCAAAAATTATGGTGAAACACATAGGGTGAAAGCGGGCAAAAAACCAGTCCAAGCAACACAGCCGCGAGAAAAATCGCCCATGAATCCGGGCGCAATATGTGCCGGTACGACAGGTATAGCCCGGCCAGAAAAATCGCCAGGATTCCCACCGTCCCCGTCCAGCCGCTGACCCCTCCAAGCACCAGTGCGCCAGGCGATGGCAGGTTCATGGCAAAGGCCACCCGCATGGCACGGCTGGACGCCGGACTTACGGGGTGCGGGGCGATTCGCTTGTAAAGGTAGCTGATGGCAACGGCCGGTGGCTGAAGCCGCACCGCGTCCGCTCGAACAAATCCGCCCGCGGTGGGCCAGGCGTAAACACGTTCCAGTCGTGAATGGCTCGCATCGCCCCAAAACAGTCGATTCCGCATCAGGAGCGGCCAATGGCCCGGTGTGGGAAAAATAAACATCACCAGCAGCGCGGCCAGAATACTTAAATGTATCCCCTCGCGGCGGACAGGCCCGGTCAACCAGAGCAGCGCGGTCATGAATACGCCCGCCCCGGCCGCGACGTACCACGGTAACAGCGGGTAAGCCAAAGCGGCCGCCAGAAAAGCGCCGGCGAGTGTTTGATGAAAGGTCAGTTTAAGTCGCTGCTGGAACAGCTTTCGCAGGATTAAATATGTCAGCGCGGCGCCGAAGAAATAAGCCGCAATCACCCAAGCCGCACGAAATCCAAAAACCGCCAGCCCCCACGCCAATGGCAGCAATGCGGAATAAGCAATGGACTGATAAAATTCGCGCCTGGCGACCGGCCAGAATAAATAAGGCGCGGACGAGGCGGATTCCCGGACTGGCGCAGCCGTTGCCGGCGTATCTGTATCTGACCGAATCATCAGGACCGCTCCGGTTTGCCGGCCAATGCATGGGTTCGTGCGTTTAGCAAATTGATTCCACTGGAAAGCGGTAAACGTGAAGGGCACACATAACTGCACAGTCCACATTGCACGCAAGCCGTCGCTTCCTGTTCACTGATCGGCGGATAATCCAGTCGCAACTGGCCAATCAGCGCCAGCGGATTGAGGCCGACCGGGCAGACGCTTACACACCAGCCGCAGCGGATGCAATCGCATTCTAATTCCACAGCGGGCAGGTCGCGCACGCTAAGGGAGCTTGTGGCCCAGTTTGTCCGCTCAATTTCCGGATCCACCTGCTGTCCGGTCAGCATTCCATCGGCAATGCAGTCGCGCCCCCGCCATTGGATACCGGCACCATCCAGAATTGTCCCAATATTTTCTCCTGGTTTGACATAGACGATTCCCGGTTCGGCACCGTCGGAAAAAATTTCCACTGGACGCACGCCAGGTCCGGAACCGTTAATCAGCGCGCATCCGATAGCCCAACAGGTTACCGCATCAAGGCAGATCACCCCGTGATCCAGCGGCGATTCATTGGCATAAAAATGTGATGAACAGAGGGTCCGCAGCAATAGCAGCGGATGCACCTGCGGGTAACGGTCCAGCAGTGGTGCAAGGCGATAGGATTTTTCCGCCGCTTCGTTACGCCAGGTTCGCACCATTGCTTTTTCATGCCGATTGACCGCAATAATCACCTGTTGCGGTTTTAGACAGGCCGCGATAAGTGCCAGACCGGTGGCCAGTTCCTTCATGGCAAAAAGTGTCAGCCCCGCATTTAATTGAGATTCCGGCTGTTCGGCCAGCAAATTCAACACCAATCGCCTGCAGGGCCGGTCGCCGAGTTGTTCAATGGATTGGCGCAAGCCGGGCATCCAATGCGACGTTTCGTCCGGGCAGACAGTGGTAAGGAATCGGCCCAGAGCGGGGCGATCTTCCGGGACAGGCCGGGCGGAAATGCGTGAATCCGCCGGAAAAGCCGGAAGGCTGGGCCAGGCTTGAACGCGCCACGCCGGCGGCCCAAAATACAGGCCTCCGGCCATTCGTGACGCATTAAAACCGAATAATCCCATGACATCTCACACAAAAGCTAAGTCGGATACATTTATACCGCCACGGCGGTCATTTGTCCGCTTTGGTTGAGGCGTGCGTTCTTCCGGCTATGCCATATATGAGCGGTTGTACCATTTCTTTTTCCGACAGGCCGTGCAGTGCCCCGTGCGCCCGGACACTGGTTGTCTGGATATGCAGGGATAAGCCGCACGTTGCCGCATTGAATAGATTTCCTCGGCACGCCATTCCGGCTGCGACAGGCCTGATGGACGGTCCCCTGTAAAATTTATCCGCACCATAATGATGCGTGGGAGATATTGTGGCGTATTGACGCCCGCAGGCAGTTTGCTAACATAGCACGCTAACCGACGAACAGCCCGGCCGGCTGTTTCCGCCTTTCTATAGCGAGCTGGCCGGAATTGCAGGCGTTTTCGGTGTTTTCGGCGTTTTAGTTGTTAAATCCGTGGCTGGAGTAAACGAAATGATGTTCATCAGTAACATGCTTGGCGCTGTCGCTTCAACTTTGCCGGCGGTTAATGCCGCGGCGGGCAAGGTTGTGCATTCCAACGGTGCGCTTATCCATCTGCAACCAGTGGATATCGCTATTCTGGTTATCTATCTGCTGTTTGTGGTAGGCATAGGCATTGTGACCGGGCGGGGCACCAAAACCAGCGAAGATTTCTTTCTGTCCGGTCGCGGCATTCCCGCCTGGATCACCGGCCTGGCCTTCATATCCGCCAACTTAGGCGCACTGGAAGTGATGGGCATGAGCCAGCAGGGTTACGAATATGGCATGATGACCGCCAATTACTATTGGATTGGCGCTATTCCCGCCATGGTCTTCATGGGTATTGCCATGATGCCCTTCTTTTATGGCAGCAAGGTGCGCAGCGTGCCGGAATTCCTAAAACGCCGCTATAATGAAGGTTCCCGCTTTATAAATGCGTTCACATTTGCCGTTTTCACGCCTGCAATTTCCGGCATAAGCATGTATGCCATGGCCGTGGTTCTGCAGGACTTTCTGGGTTGGCATTTTGGTCCGAGCGTCTGGGTATCGGCGGCTGTGGTATTGGTTTACACGGCATTGGGCGGATTAACCGCCAG